>JAWOBW010000272.1:0-4135 GCA_046484105.1 Bacillota bacterium | reverse complement strand
GCCGCATGAAGGCGGCCACCTGAGAGGGGTCGAGGCCGAAGCGCCACAGCTGCTGCCTGGCCACGTACATCTGGTACCCCTTTTCCCAACCGTATGCGGCACGCCCGGTGAGAAAATCCTGCCTTATGTAGGTGAAAGCCAGCCGACTGCCGCGGGCGGCCCCGGCCAGGAAGCGGCAGGTGTCCTCGACTGCCTCGGCAGTCAGGTACTGGGTCACTGCCTCCCATATGAAGAAGGTTGGTGCGGCTGCCGCCGCGTATCCGCTTTGGGCCAGCGCCGCCGCCAGCTCCTCCCGCTCGAAATTGACCGGTACCAGCCTGACGTTGGAGGGAATAGTTCCGAGTATGCGGCTGATCCGGGACTGCTTGAAGCGAATGCTCTGTGGTTGGTCCACCTCGAAGGCCGGTTTGCCGGACACACCTGACAGGCGGTACAGGCGCGTGTCCAGGCCGGCGCCCAGGTTGACCACCGCATAAATGTCGCCGGCTGCACCCTCCAGCGTCTCATCAATGAATCGCTTTCGGCACAGTACTCCGCTCCAGATCCCGGGCAGGTCCCTCTCCGCGCCCCGGATCATCCAGTCCCTGATCCATCGTGGCCGAACCAGGTGCACAAACGCCCTCATGCCGGCGGGCAGCATCTGGTGTGCCAGGTGATCCTCAATGATCCGCTGTTGGCGGGGGAAATGCTGCTCTATGGCGACGGTGGCCGTCGGGCCCGGTCCGGTCTTGCCCGCTGCCTGGGACATCTTCCTCACTCCTCAGCACTGCTTGTGTGCCACTCCTCACCTATGACAATACTAGCAACTTCCACCGGGCGGTAGCTGTATAGGCCGACAGCGGAGGGACCAGCTGACTGGGCCCGGGCGCGGGCCCGCGCCGTGATGATCATTCGTTCGAGGCGAGTGGCCGGTGCCGCGGCACGGTCGGGGTGCGGTGTGTGGGTGCAGCGAGGCGGATCCTCCCGCATTTAATAGATATCTGCCGCGGTGGAACCATAAGGGGGAACATGATCAGGCAAGGAGGATTGAGATGGCCCGATGCCCGGTGTGCAACGGAATGCAGCGGCTGGAGTGTGGCTGTGAGAGTTGCGGCGACGACACAGTCATGGATGATCTCGGGCCGGTGGACAACTACTACGGCCCTTACAGTCCGTACGAGGATTTCAGCGAGGAAGTGACCTCGAACTCCGAGGACGACAGCTGCATGCATCTGTGCAGGTGTCCCAAGTGCGGAGCGGAAAAGACCGTCGCCGTGCAGTGCTCTGACTGATCCCCGGGGCTCACGTCAGAGTGAGCCCCCTCCTCCACCCCCCATGCGCATTGCCAATCAGCTGACGGGCTTCCCTGCCAGGGAGAGCAGCTGGTATGCAGGACAATCGCTTGCATAGAACGAATAAATACAACGCGGAGTGATAATGCCGCGACGCGCGCCACTACGGCGCGGTGCTGTGAATCCTTTGCCTGTTGGAGGGAGCCTGTTGAAATCCAGACGCCAGATGAGGATACTCTCGTTGCTGAAGGAAAGGGACATCGCCACACAGAATGACCTGGTGGACGCGCTCAACGATGAGGGGATCCGGGTCACCCAGGCTACCGTCTCCCGCGACATCAAGGAGCTCAGCCTGGTGAAGGCATCGACCGAGTCCGGGGGCTACCGCTACATGGAGCCCTCCTCGGTGAAGAGGCACGAGGTGAGTGACCAGCTGCTCCTCACTCTCGCCAATTCAGTGACGCGAATCCAGAGCAGCGAATGCATGCTGGTGATTGACACTCTGCCGGCGACGGCGCAGATCGTGGCGGAGGCCATCGACGCCCTGGGCTGGGAACAGGTGTTGGGGACCCTGGCCGGAGAGAGAACCGTCTTCGCCGTGATCAAGTCGAAAGAGCTCGTCCCCGAGGTGATCCACCGGCTGTCGGAGCTGTGCAGCCGACGGCGCAAGAGTGACTAGAAGGGACGGCGCGGGTGCAGGGGAGTGCCCGATTGCCATTGTTCCGCGGTGGCCGGGTACTTGAGAAAGAGAGCCGACTCGGGGTGTCCCGGCAGTGGAGAGTCTTCCAGCCGGGACAGTCGTGGTTTTCAGATCGACGCAGTCAGTGAGAGGAGAGGATGCATATGCATAATCCATCAGAGGGCAAGGACGCGGTGATGGCGCTGACCGGCGATTGCCTGATAACCCGGCGGCTTAGGCCGTACGGGGAGCACGGCTTTTTGGACTGGATCTCCATCATCAGAGGCTCCGACATTAGCTTCACCAATCTTGAGGGTCTACTGACTAATTTTGCGGGATATCCCGCGGCTGCGAGCGGCGGTACATACATCGTGGGCAACCCTGAGATAGCCGACGACTTGAAATGGGCGGGCTTCAACCTCTTTGCCCGGGCCAACAATCACTCGATGGACTGGTCCTTCGGCGGCCTGCTGTCCACCAGTGAGCACCTGGATGCCCGGGATATGGTTCACGCAGGGGTGGGGCCGAACCTGGCCATTGCCCGGTCGCCCGCCTACCTGGACACGGCCGCGGGCAGGGTGGCCCTGATCTCTGCCTCCTCCACGTTTCCCGCCGGGGCACACGCCGGTACCCAGCGGCCCGATCTCCCCGGCCGCCCCGGCCTGAACCCGCTGCGCTTCTCGCGGTGGTTTGAGGTGCCGGAGCAGGACCTGAAGACCCTCCGGGGGATGAGTGAGGAGCTGGGACTCGAGGAGCTGAAGCGGCGCTTCCGGCGCATGAGGCCTACAGACTCGGAGGAGGATGAGGGAGTTTTTCGCCTCGGCGACCTGGAGTTCCGGGCATCGGAGGGGTATCGGGTGCGGAGCAGACCGGATCCCGCCGATCTGGAGGGAAACCTCAGGGCCATTGCCGGCGCCTCCCGGCAGGCCGACTGGGTCCTGTTCAGCCTGCACAGCCACGAATCGGGGCCGGAATCGCTGCGGGCCCCGGCTGAGTTCGTGCGCGACTTCGCCCGCCAGGCGATCGATGCCGGAGCCCACGCGGTTATCGGCCATGGCCCGCATCACCTGCGCGGCATAGAGCTGTATCGGGGGCGCCCAATCTTCTACAGCCTGGGCAACTTCGTATTCCAGAATGAGACCATCAGGTGGCTTCCCCAGGACATATACGATCGATACGGACTTCCGCTGGAGGCGAGCCCGGACGAGCTCTACGATCGTCGCACCGACAGGGATGCCAGGGGATTCCCCTCCGACGAGATGTACTGGCGTTCGGTCATCGCGGAGCTCACCTTTGAACAGAAGTGCCTCACGCGCGCCCTGCTGCACCCGGTCACCCTGGGATGGAAGCTGGGCCGCACCCGCCGGGGAAGGCCGGTTCTGGCCGCGGGCGAGGAGGCAGAGGACATCATTGCCGAGATTGCGAAATTGTCACGTCCCTACGGAGTCGATGTGCGGTGGGATGAGGAGCTCGAATGTGCCGAAGTGGTTCTCGATTGAATGGACGCGACCGGGTGAATTCCCCGGGATACTGCCAGACTCCTTCTACGGGCGGGATGCCGTCTCCGTGGCGCGGGACCTGGTGGGATGCAGGCTGCTCAGTTTCTGTGGCTGCGGCGTCACCGGAGGGACCATCGCCGAGACCGAGGCCTACTGCGGCGTGCTCGATCGCGGCTGCCACGCCTTCAATTACCGGCGCACGGAGCGGACCGAGCCCATGTACGGGCCGCCCGGAACCGCGTATGTGTACATGATCTACGGACTTCATCACTGTCTGAACGTGGTCTGTCTCCGGGAGGGACGGCCCCATGCCGTTCTGATCCGCGTGGTGATCCCGGAGGTGGGCGCCGGCCTGATGGCCGCCAGGCGCGGGTCGGGTGCCACGGGGGAGGACGGGCGCGGGTTGAGCGACGGTCCGGGGAAGCTGTGCCAGGCCCTGGGAATCGATCGCAGTCTGAACGGGGCGTCTTTTGTCTGCGGGCCGGTGATACTGTTCGAGGGGAACCGTGGCAATGCTCCACTGCTGGCGCGGCCGCGCGTGGGGCTGGGCGACGTGGGAGAGTTCTCCCGCATTCCCTGGCGTTTCACACTGGAAGGGTGAGGGGATGGGCGAGCGTCTCTTCGTGGGAATCGACGGGGGAGGATCGAGGACGCGGGGGATCCTGGCGCGCATACCGAGAGATGAT
>JAWOBW010000264.1:0-3581 GCA_046484105.1 Bacillota bacterium | reverse complement strand
TCGGTTACCATGCCGGCGAAGAATATGCGAATTCCCGGCACCTCGTGCACCACGTAATCGGGATCCTCTCGCAGGTCGGCCAGCTCTGCGGCCGGAGGATTGGTGATCATGTCGGCCTCGCCGGTCTTGAGCGACATGAGACGGACGCTCTCTTCCGGCGTCACCACGAATTTGACCCATGCAACCTCGGCCTGCTGCCCCCAGTACTGCTCAAACCTGTGCAGCAGAACGTAGTCATCCCTGCTCCACTCCTCCACGGTGAAGGGGCCTGTCCCCACGGGACTGGCCGCGAAATCGTCACCCAACTCGCGAACGGCTTTGGGGCTGACGATGCCTGCGGAGTACGGAACTGACAGCTGTCTGAGCAGCGGCACGTACGGCACGTCAGTCATTATGTCCACGGTATATTCGTCTACTACTTCGATTGATGTCACGCTTGAGATCGAACCTCGACCCGGGAGGCCGGCGTCGGGATCCAACACTCTCTCGATACTGAATTTGACCGCCTCGGCGTTAAATGGCTCCCCGTCGTGGAACTGAACACCCTCGCGCAGGTGAAAGCGCAGCTTCGTGTCCGAAACCCATTCCCACGATTCAGCAAGTCGGGGATGCAGCTCGAGGTCTTCGTCGAGGTAAACCAGGGTCTCTATCACATTCGAGACCACCTGAGTGCACGGGGCCGACAGACTCGCATGAGGATCGAGTGTGGCCACGTCGGCGGGTCGTCCGACGACAATGCCATCCGCTTCTTCGTCGGCCGGAGAGCAGCTCGATAGGAATGCGCCTGCGAAGAGAGCAACCACCAGAACAGGTAGCCAGCCAATTGTGCGCAGATTCACAGGGTATCCCCCTCACTATGGACTACTTGGCCCCGCTGCATCACGAGACGAACATGACCCAGAGCACTGACGTCCTCCAACGGATTCGAATCCAGCAGTATGAGATCAGCCATCTTGCCCTCAGCGATAGTACCGGCATCTGATTGAATCTGGAGCAGCTCTGCCGCCGTGGATGTGAGACTGCGTATCACGTCTATGGGTTTCATCCCGGTGGAGACCATCTCTTCCGCTTCGGTCACGACATCATTGTGAGCGTTGATGGTGGAGCCCGCGTCGGTCCCGAACGCTATCTTGACCCCTGCTTCCAGCGCGTGGCAGTAACGGGACAGTTTGACGTCGTAGATTCTCCTCGCCCAATCGACAAGCGGTGCTGCGACTCCCGATTCCAATCCCTTCCTGGCCATGACTGAATAGGCAGTGAACGTCGGCACAAGGAAGCTGCCCGCCTCGGCCATCGCCCCGGCAGTCTCCTCGTCGAGGCAGGTGCAGTGCTCGATCGAGTCAATGCCTGCTTTCACGCAGTTCCGGATGCCCGGCAGACCGTGGGCGTGTGCGCTCACAGTCTTGCCCGCTGAATGCGCCACCTGGCATGCCTCCCTGAGCTCATCGAGGAACATCTGCTGGGGTCCCAGCGACCGCCCATCTGCGGTCAGGCCACCGGTGGCCATCACCTTGACGAAATCGGCCCGGTGGGCAAGGACTTCGCGGGCCATTGCTCGAAATGCCACGGATCCGTCTCCACTGAGGCCGGAGGCGTGTCCGCCGGAGATCCTCAGTGCGGGACCACAGGACATTATCGTGGGGCCGGATATCCTCCTCGCTGATATGGCATCTCGCAGGGCGATTATCTCCCATTCCTTGCCGCCACAGTCGCGAACAGTGGTGAAACCCGCTCTCAACATGCTCCCTGCGTTGGTCACCGCGTACAACAGCGATTCATCCGATGTCCGTGAAGCAAACCCTTTCATGACTTCGGGGCCGGAGTCCATCACCAGATGTACATGACAGTTGATCAATCCTGGCATCAAGACGAGTCCACTGCAATCAAAGTCCTGTGAACACGGTGAGAAGATCCAGGACGAGATCCAAAAGGTCGGATGGTGGCGGTCCCTTGCATCACAAAAGCATTGGCTAACACAAAAACTCACGCAATAATCCCTAAACCCCCGCCCCGTACCGCACGCGGGGGTTTCTTATCCCCGTAAAGGGGGATGAAGTTGGGCTATGGCATCAACATCGGTAGAATCGCGGCGACACCCAGGGCCATCAGGTCGAGCGTCCGCCCCGAACAGGCGCCGCGCTGACGCTGCAGCAGCCGCACCGGGACGCCGAGGGCGAAGGCAAATCCCATAGCAGTGGCGGCGAAGGAGTGCAGGGCGGCCTCGATGGGATCGAAAGCTGCACCGGCCATGAAGGACTCGTGAGAGAATGCCGCCGCTACCACCATGAGTGCCCCGAAGGAGAAATGGTCCGATTGATGCAGGAAGAATCATGTGAGAAGCAGGAATCTCGTCGTGCACGGCGAAGAAACAATAGCGAGAGATCGTTGCCAACCTGTGTCAATCGTTTGATCGGGAGCACCCAGACAAAGGCAAACTCATCGTGAGGTGAGGACGCAAAGCCGTGGATCTGGCTCGAGCCAGACAGCCAGGCTGCCTAAGGAGGCTCTTCTGCCTTTCAGCAGGAGCTCTTCCTCGACCATTTTCCGAACACAGTCATTGCCCTTGGCACCCAGATCGCCACCAGTGTCGTCACAGTCTGCATTCCCGCAGGCGGCGAGCTCCATCTCTCGCAGTGATGCCCATCGACCCGGGTGATGCCCGAGAATGATCAGGCAATTCTGGTTGATCTGAGCGATGTCGAGCGGTGATTGAGTCTGTGAGTCGACCGCGGGAGGAGGTGAATCTATATGGGTGAAACCCACGGTTCGGACATCAAGACGCTGTCAACCCTTCTCAAGGACGAGGAGAAGGTCAGGGAGATCGGTTCAGAGATCGTCAAACTGGCCATCAGCAACGCGGCCGAGGAGAAAATGGGATTGCGCCTCAGGGATGCGATGGTGGAACGCACCGTCAACGTCGGAGATCCCGTACCCGAAGACCTCATCGGGCGGGTGCAGCTGGATCGCGCCGGGAACGCAGCGGCAGGATGGCGCAATTCCTGGCTGAACCTCGGCATATGGACCAGGTCGTGGTCAGATTCCTCATCGATGGGCAGGGACATCAGAGTGGGCACGTTTCTGCCCGAGGCCCTGACCGCCAGAGTGTCAGACGTACGCCTCGAACCTGAAGAATTGAGAATACTCAAGGATCTCGGGATACGTCCTGGAGTCCGATAGCGAGACGGCCACTGACTCTGAGGAGGCCGTCGCCCCACGAATGGGCCCGGCAGGGTGACGCGCCTCCTCATAGCATCTCTGTACCGTTGCACGTCTGACTATGTAAACGGGACGACTGTCCTGCGGACACATGTTGTCTCGACAGTATAGCAGCAGGTGGGAAGGGGTACGCATGTTTCTGAGTCTGATAGTTAAGGTCACGCGGCAGTGCAATCTCAGGTGCGCTTACTGCGCCGACTGGAGGGCAGACACACCCCCAATGTCCTTCGAGGT
Organism: Bacillota bacterium; assembly: GCA_046484105.1. Lineage (GTDB taxonomy): Bacteria > Bacillota > Sulfobacillia > SLMV01 > SLMV01 > PWUC01. Next base: position 131 of record JAWOBW010000264.1, on the reverse strand, counting down.
TGTTGCCAACCTCATTGGCAGAGCCATGCGTCAGGACCGGGCTGAGGAAGTCAATTTCATCTGGCACGGCGGAGAGCCGCTATTGCGGGGTACCGAGTTCTACAGCAAGGTCGTCGAAGGCATGGACGTGG
>JAWOBW010000219.1:0-6560 GCA_046484105.1 Bacillota bacterium | reverse complement strand
TTCATCTGGAACTACCTCGGCGACCCTGCCGGCATACCCCCTCACGAGTTCCTCTACTGGATGCCCCTCCCGTCCATCTTGGGCGCCCCCTTTGCCGCCCTCCTCTCCGGCTCGTTCTTCGCCCTCCAGCTCCCCTTCGCGGTTCTGTCAGCCTTCGTCACAACCGCATGCAGTCCCCTCGGCGCCACGGGCCACTCCTGGCAGATCACAGCCGCTTCCGGCATGGGAATCGGGCACAAGGGAATGCTGCAGGCGGCGAAGATCCTGGCGCTCACCGGCTGGCAGCTGCTCACTGACCCGGAGGAGCTAAAGAAGGCCAAAGACGGTTTTGCAGAGGACACGGAGGATCGCGAGTACGTGTCGCCGATCCCGGAAGGCACCGAGCCTCCGCTGCACCAGCTGGAGGATCACTGAATACATCATCCGGGCGGGGCGCAGAGCCCCGCCCGGTGCACTGACGAAGGGAGTTGGCACAATGAGTGATGCCTCCGGAACTGGGCGGCCAATTCGAGCAGATGATCTCTACCGGTACACATGGCTCGCGGATCCCCAGATTTCCCCCGACGGACGAAGAGTCGCGTACGTGCAGACCCACATCGACAGAGACAAAGATGAATACGTCTCCCGGATCAACATCGCGGCCACAGACGGCGGCGTAATCCTGCCCTTCACCCGCGGCAGGCGGGACAGACATCCGCGCTGGTCTCCGGATGGGAGGAGGCTGGCCTTTCTGTCAGACCGCGGTGGGAAGAAGCACCAGGTGTGGGTGATTCCCGCCGGCGGCGGGGAGGCGAGGCAGCTCACCGAGGTGAAGGGGGGAGTCAGGGAGTTCTGCTGGTCGCCCGATGGGTCCCGCATTGCCTTCGCCGCCCCGGTGTCGGAACGGGAGCTCACCGGCTGCGAGAGCGAGACGGATGACGACGTCCAGATCATCACCAGGATGCGATACAAGCTCAACGGGGAGGGTTTCACTTACGACCGGTTCTCTCACCTGTTTGTCATCGACGTTGAGGCCGGGGGTGAGCCCATACGCATAACCGGCGGCCCATTTGACCACGCCGGCCCGGCGTGGGATCCCGGGGGGCAATACGTGGCCTGCAGTGCGGTTCGCTGCGAGGAACCCGATTACGCGGACTACACCGACATCTATCTCTTTCCCGCAGACGGATCGGGGAGTGAGAGGCCGATCAAGGTCACGGACAGCAGGGGACAGGCTGCGTCCCCTTGCGTCAACTCCTCCGGGGAGCGCGTGTTGTTTTCGGGACACCGCAACCAGTGCTACGGTGCCACCCTGTCGTCACTGCTCGTGACCTCCATACTCGATGGCAAGACCACCGATCTCCTGCAGGATTTTCCCACCACTGCCGGCTGTGCCATCGGCAGTGACTGCCGCTACGGGTCGAGTGCGGCGGGGCCGGTGTTCGGCCCTGGCGATGAGGAGGCCTTCTTTCTCAGCACCTCCGCCGGGGACTGCAATCTCTACGCGGTCAACACGTGGACGCGCCAGGTCCGACAGCTGACCGACAGGCGGTGGGCGGTGACCGGATTCACCTGCAGTGCAGAAGCCGGCCGGTTCGCCCTGGTGGCCGGGGATGCTCTCAATCCGGGAGACATCTGGGTTCTTGACGAGGAGAAGGGACTTCGGCAGCTGACATTCACCAATGAATGGTTGAATGCGGAGGTACTCCTCAGTGAACCTGAGGAGATCGAGTTTGCCGGAGCCGAGGGGAAGACGATCCAGGGCTGGGTAATGATGCCGGTCAGTGACTCCCGCCAGAATGATGACGGGGAATACCCGATGATCCTCGAGATTCACGGCGGTCCGCACGGGGCCTACGGCCAGGGGTACTACCACGAGTTTCATCTGCTGACTGCCCTGGGATACGCGGTGCTGTACGTCAATCCCCACGGCAGCCTGGGGTACGGGCAGCAGTTCAACGCGGCCACGCACTGCGACTGGGGGGGCAAGGACTACCGCGACCTGATGTGTGCGGTGGATCATGTTCTCCGCGAGCTACCCCTCGACCCGGGGCGCCTGGGGGTGACCGGGGGAAGCTTCGGCGGGTACATGACCAACTGGATCGTCAGCCAGACCGACCGTTTCAGGGCGGCTGTCACCCAGCGCAGCACGTGCAACCGCTACAGCATGTTCGGTACCAGCGACATCGGCTTCAACCACGGAAGGTGGGAGTTCCCGGGCTACCCGTGGAGAAACCCCGCCGGATACCTGGAGCGTTCACCCATCACCTACGCGGACAACGTGACCACTCCCATCCTCATAATCCATTCGGAGAATGATCTGCGGTGCCCGATATCACAGGCCGAGGAGTGGTTTGTCGCCCTCAAGCGGCTGAAGAAGGAGGCCGTCCTGGTTCGCTTTGCCGACGAAAACCACGAGCTGTCGCGTTCGGGTAAGCCGCGGCGCAGGCTCCGGCGGCTGCAGCTGATCACTGATTGGTTTGACCGGCATCTTCCGTGAGAGCCGGTTGAATCCGGACGGGCCGTGGCGTCGCGGCGGCGCCCCGGCCTCATCACACATTCCCCTCGAAAGTTCCAAGGACCGTGGGTGTCCCGTCGCGGATCATCATGCGCCCTCTCGCCCACACGTGCCTGATCTCGAGATTGTCCTTCGCGAGGCACACCAGGTCGGCGTCCGCGCCGCGTGTGATGATGCCCTTTCTTCCTTCCAGGCCCAGCTGGCGGGCCGCGTTCTCCGTGATGGGGGCCAGCGAGTCAGCCAGCGATGCTCCCGAATCCACGAGGTCCCGCACCGTGAGGAGCAGAGATTGGGGACTGCCGACGCCGAGTCCCAGGAAGTTGCCCCCCTCATCAAACCGCGGGAGGCTTCCGTTTGCGTCCGAACTCAACGTGATCCGCCGCGGGTCGGCGCCTGCTTCCCACAGGAATCTCAGGACGTCTGCCGCCCTTTCCCCGGCGGTCAGGTCGACTGTTCCGCCTGCCAGATTGAAGTCCCTGGCCTGGCGAAGCAGCTCCGGTGTCCTCCCAACGTGAGTGGGATACAGCTGGGATGCGGGGATCTCAGTGTTATCGATGATGTCTAACAGGGGTGCGAGGCCACCCGGGCCGCGGCCGACGTGAACGTGCAGCAGTCCGGGTTTGCCCCCGAGCATGCCCCCCACGCGGCATTCTGAGGCCAGGTGCCGAAGATCTGCCGCGCCGGGCTGTGAGGACCTGTGATCCGAAATGGCGGTCTTGCATCCGATGATCGACTCGAACAGGACGATGTCATCACGGACCGAACCGGTGAGCGCCGGCGGTGGGACCTGATACGCACCTGTATACACCAGCACGGTTATGCCCTCGCGTTCGAGTCCCCGGGCCTTGGCGACTAGAGACGGCAGGCTTCGGGTGGTGGCGTCGGTCCCCAGCACTCCCGCGACGGTGGTGACTCCCGCCTGCGTGATGGCCGACAGGGTGATCTCCGGCGTGCGGGTCGCCGGTCCCCCCTCACCTCCGCCACCGAGAAGGTGCACGTGCCCATCGATGAAGCCGGGTACCAGGTAGTCCCCGTCGAGATTGACCATCTCGGTGTCTCCCAGCACCTCGGGGGCAGTGGAGGTGATTCTCCCCACAGTCACGATTTTGTCACCAACCACCAGCAGGTCAGCCGGCTCCTCTTCTGCGGGAGCCGCTATTCGGGCATTGCGAATCAGCGTTACCTGCAGAGGTATCTCCTTCATTGGCAGCCTCCCTTCACCGTCATCATAGTTCTTCCCGGATTCACATGGCAATGAGACAGCCGCGCCTCCCGTGCACACGATGCACAGCAGAGAGGAGATGTCTGCACATGTCTGAGGGAATACGGCCGATGAAGTCTGTTTCGCCAGAGAGCCAGTAGTCCTCGGCTCAGCTGCCCCCGACTTCGAGGCTGAGGGACACTACCGCGGCGACAGGATCAGTCAGGCTGCAGAGAAGCCCCCGGTGGAGTCTGTCGTCCCGATGGGAACGATCCGCCGGGGATTGTTGGAGGACTGCGAGTGAAGATATAGAATGGGAATTCATTGCGTAATGCCAATACGGGAGCGATGTCAAATGACGGATTCACCAGAGCAGAGGCGACGAATCGTCACCGAGGATCTGTGGAGGCTGAGATTCGTGGGTGACCCACAGGTATCGCCCGACGGCAGCAGGGTTGCCTTCGTGGTCACTGAGACCGATGTCGAACGCGACGGGTATCGCTCTGAGATCTGGGTGGCTCAAACCGATGATCCGCGCAGTGCGGGGCCATTCACCAATCCAGTGGGAGAGGACTGGGCCCTCAGGGACACCTCGCCCCGCTGGTCACCGGATGGGAAGAAGCTGGCCTTCCTGTCGAATCGCGGGGGCAAAAGCGCGATCTGGTGCATTGACGCAGGAGGTGGTGAGGCGGAGCAGCTGGGGAGTTTTGCCCCGGTGGCAGGCGGGGTGGCCTGGTCCCCATCGGGGGACAGGATCGCCTTCAGCGCCATGCCACCGGAGGAGGACGGCGATGAGGAGAAGGAGCCGGGCGTGGATGTCTACGTGACGCGGAACCTTCGGTACAAGTTCAACGGGCGCGGCCTGCTCGAAGATGATCGCAAGATGCACATATGGGTCATGAAGGTGGATACCGGCGAGGTCACTCAGCTCACCGATGCCCCCTCGGACGACCACTTTCCCGCCTGGTCGCCTGATGGAACGACGGTGTTTTTCACCTCGGACCGTCGTCCCGAGCTGGAGATGCGATACATACAGGATCTGTATGCTGTTTCCTCCGACGGCTCGGAGCTGCGTCGCATCACCGAAGGACAGGGACCGGTGATGGCGCCCCGCCCCTCATCGACCGGGGACCTGATCGCCTTCTTCGGGCACCGGGAGGGCGACTGCATGACGGCCAACACCGAACTGTACCTGATGTCGCCCGATGGGAACGAGTGGACCTCTCTCACATCCGAATTCGACCGTCACGTGGGCAACAGCGTGGGAGCGGACGCCCGCTTCGACGCCGGCGAGGCGGCCCCGGCCTGGTGTGAATGGGGACTGGTCTTCAGCCTAACCGACGGCGGTTGTTCGAGACTGTACCGGGTCGACCTGAAGGGGAACCACCGCGCGCTGGAGGGCTTTCCCCCGGTGATCACCTCCTATTCAGTCAACCGGGAGGGCGAACCGGTCGTCGCGGCAGTGGGCGCCGACAGCGACACCCCGGGAGATCTGTGGGTCCTGCGGCCCGGTGGCGATCCGGTGCAGTTCACCGATCTCAATGCCGCCCTCTTCGAGGAGATCGAATTGTCGATGCCGGAGAGGATCCGCTTCCCCGGGGCCGAGGGCTGGGAGATCGAGGGTTGGCTGATGAAGCCTGTCGGTTTTGAGGAGGGAAAGAAATACCCCCTGGTACTCGAGATACACGGCGGGCCGGCCGGAACCAGTGGTGAGGCCTTTTTCCACGAGTACCAGCTGCTGGCGGCTGCCGGGTTCGGCGTCATCTACGCGAATCCCCGGGGCAGTACCGGCTACGGGCGGCGGCATGCCGAGGGCGTGATAGGAGACTGGGGCGGCAATGACTACCGCGATCTCATGGCCGCCGTCGACTTTGCCTGCGAACAGGACTGGGTGGATTCCGGGTGCCTGGGAGTCACCGGCGGCAGTTACGGGGGGTACATGACCAACTGGATCGTCAGCCAGACCGATCGCTTCACCGCGGCCGTCACCTTCCGCTCCATTTCCAACCTGTACACCAAGTACGGCTGCAGCGACATCGGCTTCTACGGCAACCGGCGGGGTATGGGCGGCGCCGACCTGTGGGATTCGGAGGACTTCATAATGTCGCGGTCTCCCATCCGGTACGCACCCCAGGTGGTGACGCCGATTCTGATCGTGCAGTCGGAGGAGGACCTGCGCTGTCCCATGGAGCAGGCCGAGCAGTGGTACGTGGCCCTGAAGCGGCTGGGGGTGGAGTGCGAGTTCGTCCGCTACCGGGATGAAAACCACGAGCTGTCCCGCTCCGGTCGCCCGCACAACCGCCGCGACCGGCTGAACCGCCTGATTCAGTGGTTTGACAGGTACCTGGGTGAAGATTGAACCGACTGGGGAGTTGATGTTGCAGAGGGACTCACTGCTGCGGCGGAAGAACATAGAATTCAGCGCTCAGCGGTACCTGATTGACGGTCTGGGAGCCATGGCCCTGGGGCTGTTTGGCACCCTGATCATAGGCGTCATCCTGGAGACGCTGGGCGAACGACTGGGTGTGCTGTTTCTGGCGGATGCAGGTGGGTTGGCCAGGGAGATGATGGGGCCGGGCATCGGCGTGGTTGTGGCCCTGGGTCTGCAGGCGCCCCCGCTGGTTTTCTTTGCCTCCACCGCGGCCGGCTACGCCGGGGCGGCGGGCGGTCCCGTGGGGGCCTGGGTTGCCTCGGTGGCGGCGGTGGAGTTGGGCAAGCTGGTCTCGGGCGAAACTGACCTCGATATCATCGTGACTCCCGCCATCGTCGTTGTCTCCGGGATGCTGGCCGCTCGCTTCATCGGGCCGCCCATAGCCGGCTTCATGAAGAGCCTGGGAGAGTTCATCATGTGGGCCGCGGAGC
>JAWOBW010000263.1:0-5297 GCA_046484105.1 Bacillota bacterium | reverse complement strand
CGCCTGTGAATGGTAGTACAGATGCCCGTCCGCCTTCATTACAATCCCGATTTAGAGTATTTCTGTATGATTTCGCCGCAGAGATCATGAATCCTGCCACCTCTTTGAACTTGTTCCGGAAATGTACCTGGCTGGACGATATGAACCCGTTATGGGATTAAGTGGTGTAACTCTCCCGGTTGGCGAGGGGGGCCACCAGTGTTCGCGGCCCCCCGCTGGAATCTCAGTCATCGCCCTCCGGCGGGACCAGTTCGAGGGCGCGGTGAATCCGTCGGGAGGACCGCGCTTGACCCACGAGACGAACCAGGGTGAACAGGCTCGGTCCGACGGTCTTGCCGGACAGAGCGACCCTTATCCCGTGGATCAGGGGGGCAGCCTTGAGGTCGCAGCGATCAGCCGACGATCGGACGACCTCCTCGATCGCGGAGTCAGTCCAATCCTGCAGATCCAGCAACCGGTCTGCGGTCAGGGCCAGTGCCTGGCGAACCGGGGGAGAACTCAGGTAGGAATGCAGCTCCTCGTCAATCGTGATTTCATCAGTGAAGAAGTGGGCGCCGTAGTCGAGAATCTGCTCACCGTACTTGAAGCGAGATCCGAGGGCCCCGATGATCTGGCTCACGTAGGTCCGGGTATCCTCGTCGGGCGGATCCCCCACGATTCCCTCGCGACACAGGATGTCGGTGGCCAGCTGGACCCGCTGTGCGACCGGTATCTGCTCCATGTGCAGCGAATTCAGGTGAACCAACTTCTGTCGGTTGAACTGGCTGGCACTCTGGCGGACGCGATCGAGGCGAAACTGGCTGATCAACTCCTCCGCAAAGAGCAGCTCCTGCTCTCCCTCCGGCGACCAGCCGAGAAGGGCCAGGTAGTTCATCAGAGCCTGGGGAAGAAAACCCTGGTCCCGGTAGTCGGTTAGCGATGCTGCCCCGTGGCGCTTGCTGAGACGGGTCCCGTCTGGACCCAGGATCTGGGGCAGGTGGGCGAACTCCGGGGGGCAGTATCCCAGCGACCGGTACAGCATCAGCTGCCTCGGTGTGTTGGAGAGGTGATCGTCTCCCCGCACTATGTGAGTGACCTTCATCGCGTGATCGTCCACCACGTTGGCGTAATTGTAGGTCGGCGTCCCGTCGGACTTTAACATGACGAAGTTGCCGAACTGCTCGTTGTCAAAGCTCAGCTCACCCTGGACAATATCTGCAAAGGAGGTGGTGCCGCCGGGGTTGCGGAAGCGGACGGCGATGCCCTCGCCGGCCAGGTCGATCTCGCCGACATCTCTTTCGCCGCAGGGGCACGGACCGGATTCTCTTCCCTCCAGCTCGCAGTAGCACGGATAGGCGAGGCCGGCCTCGATGAGCCTTGTGGCATCGCTGCGATACAGGTGTTCCCTCTGGCTCTGAAAGTAGGGGCCAAAATCCCCGCCGATCTCCGGGCCCTCATCCCAGTCCATGCCCAGCCAGGACAGTCCCTCGGTGATCAGATCCACGGCATCGTCCACGTGTCGCTGCAGGTCGGTGTCTTCAATTCGAAGGATGAATGTACCATTTTTGCTTCGAGCAAACAGCCAGTTGAATAGGGCCGTTCTGACATTACCCACGTGCATGTAACCCGTGGGACTGGGCGCAAATCTAACTCTCACGGTCAATGTTGGGCGTCCCGGCACCCGGCATCTTCTGGGCCCATCTCCGGGACTTCTCACACTCCCTCTTCCAGTGGATTTGGCGTACGATCGCACCGGGCACATTCCTGATGGGGCCGGACAATTGAGATTCGTACCCATCATATTGGAAGTGAGTGACGACGGCAAGGCGGTCGCATGGAAAGTGTTGTCACCAACATAATGGGTTTTGTGTTAAGAATTCGTCATCATAGGCCAGCTCCTCGCGGAGAGTCTAAGATTGCTCGTCGTCAGGTGACAGGAAAGGACGTGATGTGGTGAAGAAGGGAGATGATGGCTCGAAAGGACCGAAAGGCAAGGGCATACTGGGACTGATGCTGATCCTGTGCATTGTGCTTCTGTGCAGCAGCGCCGAGTACCAGTCCCTCGCGTCTCTGCCCGGGCACGTTCAACTGGTCTCGGGGCAGGAGGTAAAGGCAATCATGGACGCTCTTCCCTTCCGCGTCAGTGTGCGGACCAGGGAGGAGGCAAATCTGCTGATAAACGGTGAGGCGGTGACTCCCGAATGGCTGACGGTCTCCGGTGCGCCACTGAAGGTGCAGGCCACGGAACCGGGGATTGTGCAACTGGAGTTTCGCCTGCTCGGGCTGATACCCTTTCATCGTCTCACTGTGGAGGCGCTCGATCCCGTTGAAATAATGCCCGGAGGTCATTCGATCGGAGTGGTCATTCGTTCGGACGGCATCATGGTGATTGATCACGTGCCCGTTCAGGGAAGCGCTGGGGGCAGGTTTCCCGGCCGCGAGGCGGGAATACGCGTCGGGGATCTGATCATGGCCGCGGACGGACAGCCGGTCAGTTCCAAGGACGAACTGGCCGGAAGGGTGGAATCCGCGGGGAGGGCAGGTGCGCCGCTTGTGCTGCAGGTCCGCCGGGACGTGCAGACCCTCGAGGTGACCGTCTTTCCCCAGTACGACGAAGTCGAACGCGCGTATCGCATCGGGCTTCTGGTGCGAGACGGTGCCGCGGGCGTCGGCACGCTGACCGCCTATTATCCGGAAAAGATGCGCTTCGTCGCCCTGGGACACGAGATCTCGGACGCGCGCAGTCAGCAGTTGATTCCGATGAAAGAGGGGAGCATAGTGCTGGCTGACGTGTCGGGAATATCCGGCGCTCAAAGAGGTGTTCCCGGTGAGAAGATCGGGGTGTTCAGCGACGATGAGGTGCTGGGAATCATAGATGAGAACACCTCACTGGGACTGTTCGGCCATCTCCGCTTCCTGCCCGAGGGAGACCATCTCGACGGTCCGGTCAGGATAGCCCTCAGGCACGAGGTGCAGCCAGGTCCCGCGGAGATGGTGACGGTGATAAGGGGCGAACAGATCCAGAGATTCGCGGTGGAGATCGAGAGGGTCCGGCCGCAGAATCAGCCCGAGCAGAAGGGAATGGTGGTTCGCATCACCGATCCCGAGCTCATTGAGGTGACCGGCGGCATCGTGCAGGGTATGAGCGGCAGTCCCATACTGCAGGATGGACGGTTTGTGGGGGCAGTGACGCACGTCTTCGTCAATGATCCGACGCGGGGATACGCCGTGTACGCCGAATGGCTGGCGCGCGAGTTGGGAGTGTTGCTTTCCGAGTCCCGGGAGAGCCCGGTGCCGCTGCGGGGAATAGCCGCCTTCGTATCACGGTAGGGAAAGGGAGAGGACCGGCGGGAGGGCCACATCCTCCCGATCGCAGAATGTGACGAATTTTGTGTGGAAGTTTTCAGCAGGATAGATTAATCATTTGACGAAACCCAGAGAGTGCATAGAGAAAGAAGGATCTGGGAGGAGGTTGGATTGTGCAGAGCAATGCAGAGAGAGAGTCGATCAGCGTGTTGATCGCCGATGACAACCAGGAACTGTGTCAGCTGGTCGGACAATACGTGGCACAGCAGGATGACATGGATCTGGTGGGCACGGCCCACGACGGAAGGGCTCTCCTGAAGGAGATGGAAAGCACCCGGGTAGATGTCATACTCCTGGATATCGTCATGCCCCGTCTGGACGGCATCGGCGTATTGGAGCGCCTGCAGGCGAAGAATGTCCGGCACAGGCCGAGGATTCTCATCCTGACCGCCTTCGGCCAGGAGCAGATCACGCGCAGGGCTTTCCAATTGGGTGCGGACTACTTCATTCTCAAACCCTTTGACCTGAATATTCTCGGAAGTAGAATCCGCGAGGTAATGCAGGGCAACAGTAATGCTCACGCGGCGGTGGCCGTGGGGCAAAGCGCCGACGAGGGGGAGGAAAGTGGGGCCGGCACCGTGGACCCACTGCAGGAGATTACCAGCATCATTCAGGCGGTGGGTGTGCCGGCGAACATAAAGGGCTACCGGTATCTCCGCCGGGCCATAAGCATGGTGGTGGAGGACGTGGAGATCATGGAGGCGGTGACCAAGGAGCTGTATCCCGCCGTGGCGCGGGAATTCAACACCACCGCCACGAGGGTCGAGCGCGCCGTGCGTCACGCGATAGAGGTCGCGTGGAATCGGGGCAATACGGAGGTGATGGCCCGTTACTTCGGCTACACCGTTGACTCGAGTCGCGGCAAGCCCACCAACTCCGAATTCATCGCTCTGGTCGCCGACAAGGTGCGGATGAAAATGCGTCGCCTCGCGACTGGGTGAGCTTCCGGCACATATATACCCCCGGGCGAAGGAAAGACTATGCCGGGGGTGTGAGCGTGGACGGCAGGTTTTATCTGCTTTCATTGATCGCGATCTTCTTGGCCTTGGCTTTGGGCATAGTACTCGGCGTTCATCTGCCCGGATCCGAGGCTCTTCTCATTAGTGAGGAGTTTCTCGTATCGGGAATCGAGAAGGAATTCGCCAGGCTCAGCGAGGAGATGGCGCAGCTGAACGAGCAGGTGCGCAGCGTGGAAGAGGAAAGAGGGGCCCTGCGGCGATCCCTGGACGTGGCGATGCAGTTTGCCGTCGAGGGGCGCCTGGAAGGGGTGACCGTCGAACTGCTCGTGTCTTCGAAGATGGAGGAGGAAGCGGCCCGCAGGGCGACGGAGGATCTTACCGGACTTCTGAGTTCAGCGGGGGCCCGGGTGCGGGTCGGGGATTACCCGGCCCTCGTGGAGCAGCCCGCGTCGTGGCGCCCGGCCGGCGAGCGGAAAGTGCAGCTGCTTTTGTTTGACAGTGAGAGGGATGCGACCGCTGCCGCCGGGGACGAGGTGGTGGTGGGCGTGTGGGATTCGGATTCCGTCATTCCCACCACCATGATCAAGGACCGCGGCCCGGTGCGCGACGTGGGTACACCGGTGGGGAATCTCTTCCTGGTGCTGGCACTGGCCGACCGGGCGCGGGAGCTGGGAGGGCGGTAGGTTGGGGCCGCCCGGGGAGGATTATGACTCTCTTTGACGAATAATCTAAATGGGAAATAGAGAGAGTTACCAGGCACGACAGACAAATTAACTGTGAATGGAGGGACCCGCGCCATCGCGTCGATTCAATCGCAAGGCGGGCCATTTTTATGAGAGGCCAGGGGAAGGGGAGAAGTTCACTTGTCCGTGTTTGGCAAGATGGCGAATCTTGGCCATGAACAGCTGATCTTTGCCTGTGAGAGGGAGAGCGGCCTAAAGAGCATCATCGCAATTCACGATACTACTTTGGGATGTGCCCTGGGAGGATGCC
>JAWOBW010000068.1:0-6366 GCA_046484105.1 Bacillota bacterium | reverse complement strand
CGACAGGTTCTTGTCCTCCACGCTGAACAGGACGGGCTCTCCCAGGGATCTGTCGGCCATTCCCATCACCCTGGGGTCGTCGGCATTGAGCACCGTTCTTCCCCAGCGCGGGACAGTCTCCACCACCAGGGATTTGACATTGATCAAATCGTCGAGGGTTTCCACATTGTCTTGACCGAGGTGGTCCGAGGATATGTTGGTCACAACCGCCACATCGCAGTAGTCGAAGGCCAGCCCCCCGGCGATTATGCCGCCCCTGGCCGTCTCCAGCACCGCCGCCTCGACCCGGGGATCGCGCAGCACCACTTTCGCACTCCACGGGCCCGTGGTGTCACCTCGCACCACGTTCTCCCCGGCGATGTAGATTCCGTCGCTGGTGATCATCCCCGTCCTGTATCCCGCCGCACTGAGCAGGTGCTCCACCAGGCGGGTGGTGGTGGTCTTGCCGTTGCTGCCGGTAACCGCGACTATGGGGATTCTGCCCTCGGACTGGCACTGGGGGAACAGGTGATCGACAATGGCCTGCGCCACGTCGCGGGCTCTCCCCTGGGAGGGGGAATGGTGCATCCTCAGCCCGGGAGCGGCGTTGACCTCGACAATTGCCCCCCTTGCCCTGCCCTTGCGATCCACGAAGGGTTCACTGATGTCTTCTGTGACCAGATCCACTCCGGCAACGTCCAGTCCCACGATGCGGGCTGCCCTGCGACAGACACTGGCCGCCGACCGATGGATCGCACCGGTGACGTCGACCGCAGTGCCTCCGGTGCTCAGGTTCGCGCCGTCCCTCAACCTGACGCTCCGGCCTTCTTCAGGTATCGAATCCGCCCTCAGCCCCTGGCGACTGAGGGTGAGGAATGTGACATCATCGAGAGGAACCCTGGTCAGGGCCGCCTCGTGCCCCTCGCCCCGCTGCGGGTCAGCATTCAGTTCCTCCACCAGTTCGCGGACGGTGCGAGCCCCGTCACCAGTGACGAAGGGCGGAATCCTCAGGCTGGCGGCCACCACCTCGTCCCCGACCACCAGAACCCGATACTGCTGGCCGGGAATGAACTGCTCGACGATGACCTCCTCGTCAGCAGTGCGGGCAAGGCGATAGGCCAGCTCCCAGCTCGCCTCATCCTCCAGGTTGAGGCTGACCCCTCGCCCCTGGTTTCCACGCCGCGGCTTTATGGCCAGCGGCCCACCGAGATCCCGGCCGCGCCTGACGGCCTCTTCCGCCGACCCCACCACGAAGCCCTCTGGAACCGGGATGCCGCAGTCGGCGAGCACCTTCTTGCACAGGGCCTTGTCTCCCGCCGTGTCCACGCCGATGCAGGACGTGTTCCCGGTTATGGTAGACTGTATCATCTTCTGTTCGCTTCCGTAGCCCAGCTGAACCAGACTGCGTTCGTTGAGCCGCATCGCGGGAATGCCGCGACGCTCGGCCGCCTCGATGATGGCCCGGGTGCTGGGCCCCAGGCTCTGCTCCTTCTTGACCCTGTTCAGTACTTCCAGAGCCCCCTGGGCATCGCCCCTTTCGCCGGCGAGCAATGCGCTGAGCATCCTGACCGCCTCCCGCGCGGCCGCGGTTGCCAGCGCCTCACACTCGTATTCCACCACCACGAGGTAGTGGGAGGCACTGATCCTGCGCGTCTTGCCGTAGATCACGTCACTGCCCGCCAGAGTCTGGAGTTCGAGGACTAGGTGTTCGAGAACGTGTCCCAGAAGCGTCCCCTCCCGCAGCCGCTCCACGAGCCCCCCAGGATATCCGCGAGAACAGTGGTGCTCCCGCAGCGAGGGCACGGCCTCCAGAAGACGATCGACGAATCCCTCAATGTCCGAGGTCAACACGCCATCATGCTCACCGAGGTCCACGTGCATCTGCATCACCCGGTGGTGGCTGTGAATGTTGCGCTTCGGAAAAGCGCGTATTTCAACGATGTTCACCGTCACGCCTCCTCATGGAAGGAATCACCACGTAGTGTGCGTCCGTTGAGCCCACTATATACTTCCCGCGGGTGCCCTCCCACAAAGCGGCAATCAGATGGTAATTGCCAGCAGCCTGAACACATTGTCCATGCGTGACGCCACACTGATCTTCTGTGAACCGGCACTCAGCAATCCCACCGCGCGGCGATCGTCATCCAGCAAGACGGATCCGCTGTCTCCGGGACTAGCCATCGGTTGAGTGAGAATCTGCTCCCTGAACAGAACCTCCCCCACATCACCCATGTGCACCTTTATGCTCGCGTCTATGACCGTTATCTCGCCCCGGTTCACCCCGCTCGAACGGCCGCTCTTGGTCACCCGCAATCCCACCTCGGGATCCCGGGTGCCCCGCACGGAGCCCAGACCGATGATGTCAAAGGATACCATCTCCGGATCCAGGGGCTGCGCGACAGCCGCATCCACCAGGTTGTCAGCGTTGCTCATGCGCTGAAACCGGACGCTGTAGTCGGGGAAGAACGCATGCAGCAGGAAGTTCAGGCCGCTTTGAAATCCCCGGGCCCGGGGACAGGTCGCGTTGTAGGTGCCCGGCAGGATGGGAATGAATCGCTTGAGACGACCGATGACGTCATCCGATTCCACGCCCCCGTCATAGGGACCCGGTTGGAGCACCGGATCATTCACCGCCGCCCTTCCATCAGTCCCGCTGGTGGTGTTGGCGAGTACGTGGCTGTTGGAGAGGATCAGGGGATCTTTCGTCTTCGCATCCCTCACCACCATCCCCAGGGTGCCCGCAGTGACCTCGGGATGTCCCACGCTCACTCCTCCCGGAGCCGGTCTCTGCCTGCCGTGACGCAGGGGTATCTCATCCTGCAGCAGCGGCAAAACACGAACAAAACCCACCTCCACAACATCCGTAAGGACGCTCTCCCCCAGCTGCTGCGGGATCACGTCATAGGCGGGCAGCTCCTCCTGGGGCATCTTCTCCGTGACGAGGACTACGATGGCCTCCCTGTCGGTTCGGCGCCTGCCCGTGACCTTCATCCCACGGCCGACACCGATGACGTTGGGCCACTGCAGCAGCCGGCTGCTGTACTTGCTCAGTGCCTCAGCCTGTGCATCCATAATCGTCAGGTCCTCCCCCCCGGTGTTGATCAACTCCCTAACATCTTATGCTGATGCAGGATTATGTTGATCTCGCCGGGAGGACGGTGCGGGCACAAAAAAAGCGGAGGGGAAGCAGTGAGCCTCTCCCTCCGCACAACTCGGCGGATGTATCCTTATGAGCCGGAGGAAAACTCCAGCTTCCTCGATCCCTCTTCATCAAAAATCATCACTTCGACATCGGAGGTCAGAACATCCGCATAGGTGAAGGAAATACTGCGGTTGTGTTGATTTTCGCCGAGGCGGACCAGGAAGATGTCGGGGTAGGTCTCCTCGAGAGTACCCTCTCTCTCAACGATGCGACGACGTCCCCGGTTCGCACGAACCCGGACAGCTTGACCCAGATGCTGTTCCAGATGGTGGCGAATCTCATTGAGGGTTATGGGTTGGCGCTCATTTCTCATCGATTCACCCCTTAACCTGCACACATCTGAGAGCACACAAATATACTAGCATTTCTCGACCCTAAAGTCAATAAAACCTGTAAAGATATCAAATACCACATTTCCCGTCAAGCCGGATGGCGGCGATTCTGACGTCATCTCGTTCGGTTCGCCACTGCCAGATCCTGTCTCCACCCCGCAGCCGCAGGACCCTGCTGCTTCCTTCGCAGGTTCCCTGGTAGACGTCGAGCCCACGCGGAAATGCGCCTCAGCCCGGATTTCTCTCACCGCAATCTGCCCGCCCCTCGAGAATCCCATCGCGGCCAGTGAATGAGTCCAGCGGGTTCTGCTCACCATAAGGAAGTCCAATATGACAACCACACCGGTTTTTGAACCAAGGGCAGAGGGGACTCTGTTGATCATAGGTGGAGGAGAGGCCAGAAGTGGAGATACTGTCATCCTCGATCGGTTCAGCCTGGAGACGCAGAAGGCGGGTGAAAAGCGGCCGTCGTCGCGGCTGATCATCGTGCCGACCGGCCTCAGAGGCGATGATCTCGGCATTGCCTCCGAGTACCGCGACCTCTTCCTGAAACGGGGGATTGACTCCGTAGAAGTTGCCCCCATACGGCAACGCGCGGACGCTCACGACGAGGCCACGGCAGGAAGGCTCAGGGAGGCGGCGGGCATCTTCTTCACGGGGGGCGACCAGGTTCGCATCACCGGAATCCTGGGAGGGACCGCCTGCGGAGACGCAATATACCGCGCCTTCGTGGAGCGGGCAGTCATTGGGGGCACCAGTGCGGGGGCATCGGCCATGAGCGAGACCATGGTGGCCGGAGGAGACGTGGATCCAATACCCTCAAGGGGGGCAATCCGCATGTGTCCCGGCCTGGGACTTCTCTCGGGCGCAGTGATTGACCAGCACTTCTCCGAGCGCAGGCGAATTGGGAGAATGGTCACCGTTGTGGCCCAGAACCCCAGAGTCCTCGGGCTGGGCATAGACGAGAACACGGCTGCCCTGGTCCGTCCCCGGGGATCCATCGAGGTTCTGGGCGAGCATACGGTGACCATCTTCGACGGCGCACAGATCTCCTATACCAATGTCGACGACCTGGAAACCGGAGGCCCCATCTCTGTCACTGATCTGAAGATACACATACTCCTGGCGGGCGATAGGTTTGACATGAATGCCAGAAAGCGCATGCCGCTGGGACCCTGATCAGTCGGCATCGCCGCTCAGTGTCACCCCGGAGTACAGACCAGTCAGTCTCGCCGGCGCCGTTTCCGATCCAGGCCCGCCCTGACCAGCTCGCGAAACAGTGGATGAGGTCGATTGGGACGGGACTTGAACTCGGGATGGAACTGAACCCCCACGAACCACGGGTGCTCCGACAGTTCCATGATCTCCACCAGTCCGGCCGCCTCCCACACGCCGGACGGGATCAGGCCCCGCCGTTGCATATCGTCCAGGTAGGCGTTGTTGACCTCAAACCGATGTCGGTGCCTCTCTCCAATCACGGGCGTCTGATAGGCGCACAGGGCCAGGGTGTCCTCCCGCAGGGTACAGGGATACGCTCCCAGGCGCATGGTGCCGCCCAGATGATCGATCTCTTTCTGCTCCGGCATGAGATCGATCACCGGATGGGGCGTGTCGCACTCGAATTCCACACTGTTGGCCCTCTCGAGCCCCAGGATGTTGCGGGCGAACTCGACCACCGCACACTGCAGTCCCAGACAGATGCCCAGGAAGGGAACGCCCTGTTCCCGCACGTACCTGACGGCCTCGAGCATTCCTTCAATGCCCCGATCGCCGAATCCCCCGGGCACGATGGCGGCATCCGCCCCGCGCAGCTGCTCCGCCGCAGCGTCGCCGCCGTCACCCTCGAGTTCCTCGGAGTTAACCCATTTCACCTCCACGCGGATCTGATGATGGATCCCCGCGTGCACCAGGGCCTCCACCACTGACATGTAGGCATCGGGCAGGTCCACGTACTTGCCCACGATGGCCACGCGGATCTCGTCCTCGGGGTTTCTGTACCGGTGCACCACGTCCCGCCACTCGGCCAGATCCCGCCCCCGGGTCTGCAGGCCGAAATGCTCAATGACCAGATCGCCCAGTCCCTGGTCTTCGAGCACCAGGGGCACCTCGTATATGGTGTCCAGATCCAGGTTCTCAATGACAGCATCGGTGGAGACGTCGCAGAACAGCGCCAGCTTGGCCACGACCTCCTCCGTGAGAGGCTGGCTGCAGCGACACACGATTGCGTCGGGCGTGATTCCGATCCCTCTCAAAGAGGCGACCGAATGCTGGGTGGGCTTGGTCTTCTGTTCGCCGGCGGTCTCAATATACGGTATGAGGGTGAGGTGAATGTACATGACGCCGCGGCGACCCCTGTCTGCCTTCATCTGGCGGATGGCCTCGAGGAAGGGAAGGCTTTCGATGTCGCCGACGGTCCCGCCGATCTCAGTGATCACCACGTCGGCCCCGGAATTGTGAGCGACCCGCTCGATTCGCCTCTTGATCTCGTCAGTGATGTGCGGGATGACCTGCACCGTCCGGCCCAGATACTCTCCCTGCCGCTCCCTCTCGATCACGCTGGAGTATATACCCCCGGTGGTCACGTTGTTGTCCTGACTCAGATCCTCGTTGATGAAGCGTTCGTAGTGACCGAGGTCCAGGTCCGTCTCGGCGCCGTCCTCCGTGACGAAAACCTCTCCGTGCTGCATGGGGCTCATGGTGCCGGGGTCGACATTTATGTATGGATCCAGCTTCATGATTGCCACCTTCAGTAATCCTATTGTTCATTCGCTTATTGATAGATTCAACACAACATAAAGATCCATTCCTTTGGCTAAACAAACAAATGAAAGATGCTAGGATCTCATGGGTGAA
>JAWOBW010000234.1:0-5333 GCA_046484105.1 Bacillota bacterium | reverse complement strand
GGTGAGCACTGAAGAACAGAGTAGTCCCTCATGCAGCCTGTCGGCTGCAACACGAAGGATGAAAATGACCGCTGATGCCGAATTATCTCGGTGCCCACCGGTTGGTGAGGTCGGCCGCAGACGTAGAGGACCAGAGGATGCTGCCAGGTCATTCAAGCCGGGGCATTCCGCGTGTCAGTTCCGACACCTGTTACTCATCGCCGTCTTCTGCCGGTTGAATGCTGTCACCTGTCAGCGATCCCACTGGCGCGAAAGCCCGGCTCCGCACGCTCCCGCAGAGGAAAGCGTGATCCCACCCTACACTCACAGCTTGAAGAAGGAGTCGGTTGACTGCATATCTGACTACCTCAACGATGTACAGCACCCAGCTGCTGGTCAACCAGACGGGAAGATCCACATTGACTGCGGCACCCGTTCATCCCGGACGGGACTCCGATGAGCGCGCCGGGCAGCCCGACGTCGGGCGGGCGGGTCCCGAGAAAGCCCCACAGCCCCGGGATCTGCGCATCCCTCCTGTTGCTCTGAGGATAGGTGACCGGAAGCATTGCTGACCTGAACCCTTGTGATATCATAATCTCAGTGTGGAAGGAGATGAGAAGATGACGACCAAGCAGGTGACCGATGCAACTTTTCCCTCAGAGGTACTGGAGTCTGACATTCCCGTGCTGGTGGATTTCTGGGCCGAATGGTGCGCCCCGTGCCACATGATCACACCCATTCTCGAGGAGCTGGCGACGGAATACGCCGGCAGGCTGACGATTGCCAAGGTGAATGTGGATGAGAGCAATCAGGTCGCCCGGGAGTTTGGGGTCATGAGCATTCCGACGCTCATGCTGTTCAAAGACGGCGAACCGGTGATGCGGCAGGTCGGCCTCACGCCGGCGCAGCAGTTGAAGAACCAGATCGACGAACACGTGTGAGGGTCCGCAGAAACCTCCGACGGCCGTCCGGGCGGGGGTTGTCGACAGCCGGGGAGCGAAGACGAACTCCTCTGGCGGTCAGCCCCCCGGTGTCGGCCCCTTCTGGGACTGGCCCTATTCCCTCGTCCCTACCCGGCGGCAGCGGAGATGATGGCCCGGCCCCTCTCACCGGCGGCGCCCCACGCGTTTGGCCCACAAAGCCGCGGCGCCGCCGGAGGCACCTTCAGGCCCGGCCCGGGATCAATGCGCTCACCCGCGCCCGACGAGACCGGCCACACACGACACCGCCGACCGTCAGAATCGCTCCCGCGGCTTCAGAGCGGCGGCCGCATTCCTCACGAACAGGGGAACCAGAACGCGAAACATCACGCATCCGGTCATCAACCAGATCAGCGCCTCCAGGGCGGAACCCGAAGCTCCGAGATGAAGCAGGATGAGGTCCATCAGAGCGACACCGTCGAGGAGTACCATCACCACAATGACGCTGGCCCCCAGTCCGAGCCCCTGCACCTCGGCGGGACTGTCGGCCTGGAAATGCGCATTGTCAATGGCTGGCTTCAGCAGGCATATCGCCACAGAGGACAGTCGCCCCCCGGCCACAACATATGAAAGCGCGGGCGGCAACGCCACGATCATCTGCACCAGCAACACCGAGGGCAGGACCCACAACACTTCAGCCAACATGACCAGCCTGCGATTGAGGGGTAGGACCAGCAGGGCATGAGCCTCGGCACTGAGGTGAAGCACGTCGTTGGCATACATCAGGCCCGTCAGCATGCCGAACAGGAAGCTGATGGTGAAGGGCAGCACCAGCAGGCTCTCCGCTCCCCATATCGGCAGATCACCCTGGAAACCGGTGACGGCGCGAAAGACGGTCGTGAACACACTGCACCAGGCGGCACAGAACACCATCACGCCCGCCACTGCGATAACCGCGATCGGTCTGCAGAAAGCGATCTCAGAATCGGTCAACTCCACAAAGACCTCCTCCAGCGTCATCGACCCTTGTTCCGAACGCTCTCGCAGTTCCTCCGGAGAATCCACCGCCAGAAGACGCCCGTTGTCCATGATTCCCACCCGGTCGCACAATCCCTTGGCCAATTCCATGAAATGCGTGCAGAGAAACACGGTGCGCCCCCAGCTGCGCAGCTGCTCGAGGATATCTTTGATGACCCTGGCCGAGGGCGGATCCAACCCCTCGGTCGGTTCATCGAGGAAGAGGAGCAGAGGGTCGTGAATGAGGGCGGCGATCCAGCTCAGTCGCTTCTGCATGCCGTGTGAGTAACTGTCGATGGGATCGTCTGCTTGCCCCGCCAGCGACATCAGCTCCGGCCACGCATCGATTCTCTTCTCCCCGGACGGGCGAATCCGGTACACCATGGAGGGGAAGCGCAGGTATTCGCGCCCTGTCATGCGGTAAAGCAACATGCTGCGATCGGGCACATACCCGAACCGGGCCTTCGCCTCCTCCGCCTGCCGGGCGATGTCGTGTCCGTCTATTGTGACCGTGCCGGATTCGGGGGCAGCAGCCCGACCGCCATGCGAATGGTCGTGGTCTTGCCCGCGCCATTGGGACCCAGGAAGCCGAAGATCTCGCCGGGCCCCACGCTGAGCGACAGGTCCTCTACGGCAGTCGTGTCACCGAAACTCCTGAAGAGTCCCTCGAACCTGAGCAGTTGAATCACCACCTGACACCAGTTCTGTCCTCAATCATTCGCGGCCCGCAGCGCCGCTCCTGCATGCGGGCAACCTCGCCGGCCGCACAATCCGCCGGCCGGTCGTGAACTCGTGTCGCGGTGAAATGACGGTATCATCCCGGCACCCAGGTGGCCTTCCAGTTGGAAGAGAGGCTGCGGCCGCGTCGACTGAGATGGGCGAAGAGTGGCTCAATCAGTGACGGAAAGGAGGCGAATAGACGCACCCGCCGGTCACTGCAGCGGGCTTGCAGAGGCGGGCATTCTCCGCGGCAGTCAGCAGGCGCACCGGCGCGTCAGACCTGGCCCGGCACGCCCTTCTTCTCCGAGCCTATCAATCTGCCCTTCCAGGAACCGCGACTGAACCACATTGCGACCAGCAGGGCCCCCACCACATTGCTCAGAGCGACGCCCCACCAGATCCCGGCCGGGCCGAGGTGGGTGTGGTGAGAGAGACCGTAGGCCAGAGGAAC
Organism: Bacillota bacterium; assembly: GCA_046484105.1. GTDB lineage: Bacteria > Bacillota > Sulfobacillia > SLMV01 > SLMV01 > PWUC01. The sequence continues at coordinate 2,246 of JAWOBW010000234.1, read as the reverse complement.
CCGGAGGGCAAACATGGATATCAGCGAGAAGGTCATGGCGGTCGCCGTCCGGCCCGCTCCCCTGAAGGCCCCGTTCAGCACGTTCATCACTCCGATGAACCCGAAGGAGAAGGCTATGATTCTCAGGTAGTTCTCGGCATGACTGAGGGCGACAGCGTCTCCCGCGGTCAGGAAGACTGACGAAATCCCACCCGGCCAGGCGAAGGCAACGGCGCCCAGTACGGTCAGCAGTGAGAGCATGATTCCGGCACTCAGCCAGGCGGTACTCTCTGCGCGGTCATCCCGCTTCGCCCCGAGGTTCTGGCCCACCATTGCCGTCGTGGCCTGGGCAAAGCCCATGCTCGGTTGAAACACGACCGACGAGATGCGGTTGCCGATGCCGTAGGCGGCCAAGGCGGCAGTACCGAATGCAGCCGCCGTGGCGGTCATTGCCGTCATCCCCAGGGCCCTCATGGATTGCTCGGCCGCCGCCGGCGTCCCGATGATCACGATTCTTCGAATGGTGGCCAGGTCGGGTTTAAGATCCGCCGCCCGGATCCGCAGACCGAGGTTGCTGCGGAACAGCATGGAAATCCCAATTGCCGCCGCGAGTCCCCTGGACAGCACCGTGGCCACGGCCGCACCCTGGACCCCGAGCTCCGGGAAGAAGCTCCAGCCGAATATGAAGAAGGGATCCAGGATGATGTTCAGGATCGTCGATCCAACCATGAGTTTCATCGGGTTGATCGTGTCGCCCGATCCCCGCACCAGGGCCTGGAATATGAAGAAGCCAAATACGAAGGGGACGCCGGTGAACCACGTCCTCAGGTATGCCAGTGCATCCGGAAAGACGTCCGGTTCCGGCCCGAGGATGGTGAGAACTGACTCCGCCAGTATGAACCCCAGGATGGCCAGACACACGGCGGCGAGACCGACGAAGCCGAAGGTCTGGGCCGCCACGTAGTTGGCGCGGTCTTCCCTCCCCGCACCGATATTCTGGGCCACCAGAGCCGTCCCGGCCACGGTGAACCCTCCTCCGAGCGATATGAATAGAAACACGATGGGGAAACTCAGGGAAACAGCCGCCACGGCCTCAGCTCCCAGTCGACCCACCCAGTATGTGTCAGCCAGATTGTACCCGGTCTGAAGCAGGTTGCTCAGCACCACCGGCCAGGCCAGGGTCAGAAGGGCCGGCAGGATGGGTCCGTCAATCAGATTCACCCGTCCGGAACGAAGCGGCTGTTTCTCACCTGCAGGCATATACCATCCTACTCCCCATCAATCTGAGTGCTCCCTCCGGTCAGAGAGACAGCTGAAGGGAGCATTCTTAATAAATATTTCTCACAAATAGGTGCTTTGTCAAGCCCCCGCTGAGAAGGGCCACCGATCCCCGGAGCCGCGATTGGCCGGCGGGACGAAGAGATGGAAGTCGGCTTTCTCCTGGGAGCTCAGGCCTTGGCCGGAGGAAAATCGTCCTCACTGGCGAACAGCCCTCGAATCTCCTCGGCCACCTCGGGGATCATCTGCAGGAGCTTCAGGTAGGGATTGTCCTCGTCAACCGGAAGCAGGTGAACCGTCTCGTCATCGACTATCAAGAAGGCGACCGGCTGCACCGTCACTGCTGCGCCGGTGCCGCCGCCGAAGCCGGCCTCGTCTTTTTTGCCCTGATTCCCGTCTCCGCCCCCGACGTCGAGGTTGGACCCGCCGACGGCGAATCCGAATGTCACCCGGGATATAGGAATCATCACCAGGCCGTCGGCGGTCTCCAGCGGATCCCCGACGACGGTGTTGACGTCAATCATGCTCTTGATACTGTCGAGCGTCGTGGTGAAGAGTGATTGAATCGGATGCTCGGCCATCAACCCGCCTCCTAGCCCTTCGCGTAACTGAGTATAACTTTGCCGATACGGAAATGGCCTATGCAACTGGCGGTTATTGTCATTGCACAGTCGGGGGATCCAACTTCGACGTGCAGACTGCGCACCTCGGGCAGACGGGATCTCACCGCCCGCCGGGCCAGCTCGGCGATGACTCCCCCACCCGCCAGGATCAGCCAGGCGCCGCGCTCCCGGCGGCCGACCCGGACTGACACCGACACCCGCAACCCCCGGGCTGAGCGCAGGACGGCGACAAACCGACTCAGTGCCCGCCCGCGTCCACTCCCCGTTGACCTCCCGGTCAACCACTGCAGAAGCATCCGGCGCCCGGGGCCGGGACCGCGCCACCTGAACAGGGAGCGCATCCTTCCTCCCACCAGGACGCCGCCG
>JAWOBW010000184.1:0-2702 GCA_046484105.1 Bacillota bacterium | reverse complement strand
GGCGGACGTGCTCAGGTCCGATGCCGTGAGTATCGTGACGAGCGGCGCGATTGGAGTCTGCAGGAACACTGGGTGATCGCTGCAAGTCTGTTCTCGCAGGGAATGGACCCTGATACGTTGTCCCGGAGTCGGTCCTGGCGGCAGGGTTGGGCCTCCTCCGAAGGAGGCCGGTGAGCCTTATTCGTGGGCGTGATTGTACATTGGGGATCGGCAGATGCTTCACGTGCTCCGGGTGGGAGTTTCTCCGACGTTAGTCAGGTTCCGCCTGGTGGTGGGTGCCCGCTTGCGACCGTGGCTATCATACATGCGCGATGTGGGAGAGGGTTTCACCGTGCTCTCCTTCAGCGCATTGGGCCGGTTCACTGACACTGATCGTCTTCAAAGTGGTGACCGGCCTCCCGGTCGAGCGGCTCCAGCTGGCGCAGGACCTCAGGACCAGGGTTGAGGATGACAAGGAGTCAATGAAGTTGCGATCCGTGTCTCGGAGATGCAAATCGTTCCCCAGCCGCTCGGGTTCTACTGGTCCTAGGGCCTCGGTGTGGGGTCACAGGAAGGGGAAAGTGACGCGCCGGGCGGGTTCGGATTCAGAACCACCGATCTCGCAGCCATAGCAGACGGTGAGTATCTACCCGAGAAGAGCACGACAGTGCCGGTGGGCCTATCCGCCGCCTACAGCGACATCATTTCGGACCTCGTCACCGTGGAGAAAGAGAATCACGCCCTGCACAGTATTGCCATCGAGGGCGAGGTCAACGTCGCGGGACGAGCGACCGACATTTCCGACGTCGTGGGAGATGGATTTGAGAGGCTGGCCACAAATATCCTGGTGGAAGTCAATTCCCAGTGGAGGTCCATTGATCCCGACAGGTTGATCATCGCTAGCGCGGGAGGACAGGTCGTCGGTAAGTATCTGTTGCCGGTCCTGTCACAGGCTGAGCTGGCTGACGAGCCGATCACCGCCAAATACGCCGGTTACTGGGCCTGGGGGAATCGCCTGTGGCAGATTTTATGAGGTGCCATAATTGGCCCTGGGGGCCGAGTATGCTATGAGAAGGCCGGGGTTGCTCGAGGCCATTCGTGCCCTTAAGAGTTCTCTCGATGACCACGGTTCAGTGGAGATAAGTGGCATTCATCGCGGCGAGATCCAGACAGCTAATAACGTCTTGATAAGGCCCTCGCGTCGGTTCTATGGAAGAATAGGAGTCCACAATGTGGAGATTGCGGGGCCCGTGCAGGGGGATGTGGAGGCGGACACCCTGGCAATCCACCCGTCTGACCAGCTGCACACGAAGTTACATTACTATGCCATCTTCTATATGTACCTGCAGTTTGGCACCAGAGATGCTGCAGAGCCCTCACCACTGTGCCCTCGTGAACGGAGAAGGCACCGATTGCGGCTCGCATCTTTTCAATCCGGCGGCATATCATCTCCCGCCCGTGCATCCCGGAGGTAGTCCCGCCGTTAGCCCCTGCAAGCTTCTTCTCGCATGACATCACACCCGTGTCACTGCAGGGCGCGGGGTGACCAGGTCCGTGGCGGCCGGTGCCCGATGGGTTTGCTGAGGTTGCATCTTCTGATAGAATGACCGGGAATTCACGCAGGTTGGTCGGGGGAGAGTTCGATGCCAGACCGCGAGATTATTGCGAGGATCGCGCAGGAGATGGGCCACCCACAGCCGGCGGTTAGACGGGCCGCATCACTGCTGGACGAGGGCAACACTGTTCCCTTCATCGCCCGCTACCGCAAGGAAGCCACGGGTGAGATGGACGAGAAGATGATACGAACTTTGGATGAGAGGCTCACCTATCTTCGTGGGATGCAGGGGCGCAGAGAGAAGATTCTGGCCCGGATTGAGGAGCAGGGCAAGCTGACGGAGGAGTTGACGGAGGCGATCCTGCAGGCGGAGACGCTGCAGCAGCTGGATGATCTTTATCTTCCCTTCCGTCCAAAGCGCAGGACCAGGGCCTCCGTCGCCCGCGAGAAGGGGCTGGAACCCCTGGCGGACAGGATGTTGGCACAGGAGGACAGCGAGGGCGATCCTCTTGCGATTGCCGGCTGCCTGATGCCAGACGGGCAGGAGATGGAGCCGGCGGAGGCGTTGTCCGGGGCGCGGGATATCGCGGTGGAGCGAGTTTCTGAGGATAGCGAGGTGCGAGGTGGCCTGCGCCGGCTCATGTGGAGCGGGGGAGCCATCACCGTGGGCAAGAACGAGGAGGGACCTTCTCCCTATGACATCTACTTCGATTTCTCCGGGTCCGTCGCCGCGCTCCGCCCGCACCAGGTCCTGGCCATCAACCGGGGCGAGCGGGAGGGTTTCCTCAAGGTGGGGATTTCTATGCCCGAGGAGAGTGCGCTCGGCGTGTTGCGGAAGAGGTTCCTCCGGGGGGCTTCCATCTGGAGGGAGCACGTGCAGTCAGCCCTGGTCTCAGCCCTGAAGCAGAGACTGCAGGGAGCCATGGCACGTGAGTGCAGGCGGACACTGACTGAGAGGGCGGAGGCCCACGCCATCGAGGTCTTCGACCGCAACCTGACACACCTGTTGATGCAGGCTCCGATAAAGGGGCGCGTGGACATGGGGATTGATCCGGCCTTCCGCACGGGCTGCAAGGTGGCCGTGGTGGACCCGGCGGGCAGAGTCCTGCACACGGGCGCAGTATTCCCACAAACGCCGCAACGCAGACTGGCGGAGTCTGCGCAGAGC
>JAWOBW010000174.1:0-6553 GCA_046484105.1 Bacillota bacterium | reverse complement strand
CTTCAATGCACAGCTATATTCGCATATGGGTATATAGATGTCAACACCGGTCGCGTCCCCCGGGCGGATTGGGGAGAAGGGGCGGCTCGGGTGCATCGCGTGGACTCAATCGGCAGCCTGGGTGTGCAGCTCCGAGTAGACGACCTCGGCGATACGGGCTATGACGGTGATTCCCTCACCGTAGCTGGGGACCCCCTCGGACATCACCACCAGGATGGAGGTGGAGTCTCCCGACTGAATCAGTGCCACATCATTGAAGGTGCCGGGCCAGGTGCCGGTCTTGTTGGCCACGCGAACCCCGGCCGGCAGCCCGGCCGGGATGCGATCCCGCGGCTGCGATGCCTGCATCCACACCAGCACCTCACTGAAGTGCTCTGGATGCCGGCTGTGCAGCGTCAGGAGTCTCTCCAGGAATAGTCCGATGTCCCGCGGGCTGGCGAGGTTTCTGTCCGCGGGCACGCTTTCTGCTCCCAGGTCCGCCTGGTACTGCTTGAACCGGCTGAGACCGAGTCGCTCGAGCAGCATGTGTGCCGCCGTGTTGTCGCTGTATACTATGGCGAGAGAGGCGAGGTAATCGAGTCGGTGATGTGATCCCGGTTTCTCTTCCTTGAGGATGCCGGCCCCGGGGGCCAGGTGCTCGTCGGTGAGGACAATGGACTCGGTGAGGTCGATCTCCCCCTCCAGGGCCCGCTCGTAAAGATGCAGAACGAGTGGGATCTTGTAGGAGGATGCGGCGAAGAAGGGCCGGTCTGCCGCCACGGTCAGCTCGAAATCAGTCCCCAGCAGGCGGGCGTAGACTCCGTAGTGACCCTCTGCAGCGGCCGTAATTGCCCGCACTTCTTCCTCCAGTCTCCGCATATAGGGCCCGGACGCACCCGCGGCAGAAGCGGCGTCCGGAGGCGACATCTGCCCGGCCGGGGAAACGGGGGGCGGTGGTGTCTCCGGCGGCGCGATAGTCAGTTGACAGGCCATGATCAGCGTCGGGGCGATCGCGAGGAGAACGAGCAGATGGCGCCGCATGAGTTAACCCTCCCGTGCATTGCTTGCCTGTCGGCGGTGACAGTGCCGGATGGCAGCCGCGTCACCAATAGGGTTGCCCATTGCCGCACGGGATTTCCGCCATTTATGGCCGGGGCAGGGCGCCCCGGCTGCTGCCGTGGCGTGATTGATCAGGTGAGAAGGGCAGATGTCGCGCCTGTGGTTGTGATTCGCACCGAGAAGGTGGGCCCAGAAGCCCAGGTGACTGCCAGGCCCGCCCCGGCGGATCCCGCGGGCTGGGGCGGTGGCGTCCAGGGCTCGCGGGTGGAAATGTGCGGTCCTCGCCGGTTCTCCCCGAGGTGGAGTCACATCTGGCAGGCATCAGGGAGTTTCCTGTCGGCGGCAGGACAGGTCGACCCCTCCGCGGCGGGATCAGACCTCGATGTCCTTCCACCGGCCCGAGCGAAAGCGCCAGGCGGCCAGAGCGGATCTGACGAACCAGTCGGCCACCATGGCAGCCCACACCCAGGTGATGCCCTTACCCAGCACGTTGACGAAGACCTGGGCCAGGGTGAGGCGGACGAGCCAGATGCTGGCGGCAGAAATGTAGAGCATGGTCCGCGTATCGCCGGCGCCGCGGAGTCCTCCGGCCAGGACGAAGAAAGTGGCCATCGGTATTTGGGCGAAGGCGACAACGCGGAGCAGGTCGCGGCCCATCGAGATTACCTCCATGTCGGTGGTGTAGATGCGCATCAGGAGTTCGGGAATGGAGAGGAGCACCACCATCATGACTCCCATGGCCACCGCGGCGAGCTTCCACGCCTCCCATCCACTGCGCTCTGCCATGGCCGGATTCTTCGCCCCCAGATTCTGTCCCACCATGGCGGTGGAGGCGGTGGCAAAACCGAATGCCGGCATGTAGGATATCGATTCCGCGTTGATGGCTATGGTGTGCGCCGCATAGGCCATGGTGCCCAGATTTGCCACCACCCGCACGAACAGGAGCTGGCCGAGGCGCGTGACTGACTGTTCTATCGCGGCCGGCATTCCCACCTTCAGTATCCGCCTGATCATGTTCAGGTCGAGGTGGAATAATTTCGCAGTCTGAAGGGTCAGCACCGTCCGGCCACTGAACACCAGGGCCAGGAGGATGATGCCGCCGGCCCCCCGGGCCAGACTGGTGGCCAGGGCGGCCCCGTTGACGCCCATGGCCGGGAACCCGAGGTGGCCGAAGATGAGTATGTAGTTGAGCACCGGGTTGATCACGTTGATCACAACATTTACCTTCATGGGCGTCATGGTATCGCCAGCCCCCCGCAGGGCACCGGTGATCATGAAAGCGGCTAGCATGAAGGCCATGCCGGGGAGGATCCAGCGGACGTATCCCACGCCCAGGGCCAGGACATCGGGCTCCGGGCCCATGAGATTGATGATGCCGGGGGCGAAGAGGTACCCGAGCACACCCAGCAGTATGGCCAGGACCATGGCGAGGAAGAGGGACTGCCTCAGGGCATTGCTGGCATCGCGGGGTCGGTCCGCCCCCATGTCCCGTGCCACCACGGCGGTAGTACCCATGGCCACGGCACCGAAGAGGGCAAAGGCCAGCATGAAGGGCTGGAGACTGATTCCCACGGCGGCGATAGCCGTGGCCCCGAGGCGCCCGACCATGGCCATGTCGATGATGTGGGTGATGGTGCCGAGGGCCTGCTCGGCCACCACCGGCCAGGCCAGGCCCATGATGCGTCTGCGGATCAGACCGCTGTCGGCATCTTTGGGCAGACGCGCTCCGCTTTCCCCGTTCGGCCCTCTGATCATGGGATTCTTCCCCTTTCAGGGTGCTGCATCGGTTGAAATTGCACACACAGCATCCATTATAACAGCAGAGTCCGGATTGTGGCAGATCTGTCGCGTCGCGAAATGCTGCAGACACGGTTGTCCCTGGATGGTTCACCGGGCCGGACTTCGGCGATGTTGTTGTTTCTCAGTGAGTCTGCCCCGATTGGAGTTGGCGCCACAGTTCCGTGGCCAGCTCATCGGCCAGCCTGCCCGCGTGATGCCTTCGCGAGAAGAAGCCGTATGCGACGGCAACCACCTCCGTTTCCCCGGATATGCGGCTTATAACCTCCCTGTCGAGGCCGATGTACATCGGTTCGCGCCCCAGTAGTCCCTCCATGTCACCGTCGCTGGCGTAGTACCACTCCGCCAGCAGTCGGGTGCGCGACAGAAGCGGCGTGTAGAAGCCATCTGTGCCGATCCGGATCAGCAGGACGGGCGTATCTTCCGGGGAACCGTCAGGAGCGACCGGGTTTAGCCCGGTGTGGCGGGGCAGTGCGCCTCGCACCTTATCCGCCAGGAGCGATCCTCCCGCGTCCGTCTCCAGCCGCAGGATTACGCGTGGATCCAGGTGAAAGGTGACGCCCTCGCGAGAAGCCACGGTGGTCGAAACCTGACTCTCCGTCTGCGTTTCCATGTAGGCGATGCCGGCGTCAGCCCAGGCGGCGAAGGCGATGAGCAGCAGCAGGGCGGCGGCCGTGGGCAGAAGGATTCGAGGTCTGTTGAGCATGGGGCAGTCTCCCTTCACTCCGGTGCAGCAGGAGGATTTGATGTCAGGTGCCGACCATATCAGTGCGGCCCGCAACTCGCTCCATTCTAGCACCGGCCGGCACGAGTGTCGAGCCGTGATCCCGGCGGCGCAGCGTGCCCGGGCGGGCGCGGGTGCTGCAGTCCGGGTGTGGATTGACGCGGGGGTGGAGGGAATTGTGCGGGTTGATCTTTTCGGCCGCCGGGCAGCTACTCCTTCCAGCGGAGGAATCTGGTTTCCAGGGTGTGAACCAGTACATACAGCAGGGCTGACTTGATCATCAACACCACCACACTGAGCATGACCAGGTCCATGCGGAAGACCTGGCCCCCGTATATAATCAGGTATCCGAGTCCAGCCCGCGACGAGATGAATTCGCCGACAATGACCCCGACTAGCGTGAGGCTGATGTTGACCTTCACTGAGGCCATGATGGTGGGCACACTGGCCGGGATCATGACCTTGGTCAGTATCTGGGCCCTGGTGGCGCCGAAGGTCCTGAGTAGCTTGATGCGGTTAGGATCAACATCGCGAAACCCGGTGTATACCATCATTATGGTGACGATGACTGATATGGACAGGGCCATTCCGTATATGGACAGGGTGTCGCCGAGCCAGACGTAGAATATCGGTCCCAGGGCGATCTTGGGAGTACTGTTGGCCACCACCAGGTAGTGTCGAGGGTGCGGGCCAGAAAGGGAGACCACCAGAGCAGGATTGCGACCAGTATTCCCAGCACCGCCCCGGAGCTGAAACCCAGCATCGTCTCCACCAGGGTCACGGTGGTGTGGTGCAGGAGACTGCCGTCGCGCAGCATTCGCAGACCCAGGGCCCACATATTGCTGGGCTTGCTGGTGAGGAAGTCATTGAACCACTTGGCCGAGGCGCCCAGTTCCCACAGAGCCAGGATGGCCAGCAGGATTAGCCCCTGGGTGAGGATGATCGCTGTCCATTCGACCCGCCTCCTGCGCAGGTATGCGCGGTGGAGCTTCTCCGTCTCCTCGCGGCTTTCACTGCTCAAGGTAGTCACCTCTCCATCGAGTGGTCGAGATCAGCCCATATTCTCGCCACGTAGGCCGACAACTCCCCGGCGGAGTTGATGTCCCGGTGCTCGAGGGGGATGTCGTAGGAGCTCTTCACCGTACCGGGCCTTCTGGTCATTATCATCACCCGGTCCGACATACTGACGGCCTCGTGAATGTTGTGGGTGACGAGAAGCACCGTCTTGTTCTCCCGCCTGAGTATCCGGGCGATCTCCTCCTGCAGTGTCAGCCGCGTCTGGTAATCGAGGGCGGAGAGGGGCTCATCCAGCAGCAGCACCTCGGGATCTGTGGCCAGAGTCCTGATGAGGGCGGCCCGCTGCCTCATGCCTCCGGACAGCTGGTAGGGTCGATGGTGTATGAATTCCCCCAGGCCGTATTTGTCCAGCAGTGCGCGTGCCCGGTCGCAGGTGTGGGCGTTCAGGCGTCCCTGCACTTCGAGACCGATGGTCACGTTGCTCAGAATGTCCCTCCACGGAAACAGGAAGTCTTCCTGCAGCATGTAGCCGATCTGGCGGGAGGGCCCGGTGATCTCTCTGCCGTCGAGGGTGACCGACCCGCGGTTGGGACGCAGAAGGCCGGCCACCAGCGACAGCAGAGTGCTCTTTCCACAGCCGGATGGTCCGACCAGAGCGGCAATGACCCCCTCCTCGATTTCAATGTTCACATTCTCGAGGGCGCGGGTCACCCCCTCCGCAGTGACGTACTGCACGCAGACGTCCTTCAGGGCCACCTTCGCACTGGTCGGACCCTCGCGCTGTGCTCTCACGGCATCCTCCTCCCGGGGCCCTCCGCGGGCCTGCCTCACGGCGCCGTGATCGAGTCGACGGCCTGCTGGCCAAACCGGGTCACTACTACCGCATCGTAGGGCACGCGCTCATCCTCACCCAGGACCCCACCGTCCACCATCACGTCCTGGAGGCGTTCGAAGTGATCCGGATCGACCACGGGATTGGGCGCCCACGTGCCCTGTTCCTTGTAGCGGTTGACCACCGACGTCAGAATCTCGGGGGAGGTGTCGGGGAAGTGGGGGGCTAAAGACTCGGCAACTCGTTCCGCCTCCTCGGCCCCGACCCACAGCATTCCCCGGTAGAGGGCGTCGGTGAATCGCTGAATGATTTCGGGGTTGCTTTCCATGTATTCGTCGGTGCACATGTACACTGTGTAGGGCAGTGGTCCCCCGGCCACACCCATGGAGGTGACCACGTGGCCCTGGCCCTCGGCTTCGAAGTCGGAGGCGACAGGTTCGAACAGGGTGACGAATTCGCCGGTCCCCGAGGCGAAGGCTCCGGGAATGGCGGCGAACTCTACGTTTGTGATGACCTCGACGTCAACACCGGGTTCAATTCCGTGCTGGCGCAACACGTACTCGAGAACCATCTGCGGCATGCCCCCGGGACGCTGCCCCAGGATCACCCGTCCGCGCACGACATCCCAGGTGAAGTCCGGGATGGGTTCGCGACTCACCAGGAATGAACCGTCCGTCGCAGTGAGCTGGGCGAAGATGGCGAGGGGGTCATCGCTGCCCTGGTTGTGCACGTACAGGGCGGGTTCGGGGCCAGCCAGGGCGATGTCGGCCTGGCCGCTTATCACGGCGGCTGCTCCCCGGTCGGAACCCCAGGCGGTTCTCACGTCGACGTCCAGTCCCTCATCCTCGAAGAATCCCTCGGTGAGGGCGACGTACTGGGGGGCGTAGAATACTGAGTGGGTGACTTCTGACAGGCGAACCTTCACGGGCAATTCGGCGTCGTCGCCGGTAGCGGTGTCTGTGCTGCAGGCAGTGACAGTCACTGCAACCATGAGCAGGCCTGCGATCAGCGCAAGGCGAAGCGCAGACGCTCGGATCTTCATCGCGGAATCATCCCCTCCATTGGGCGGTGGGTAGTCTGTGCATCCACTGCCGCAACATGTTATGCTCCCCCCGCGAGGATGTTCCGCGGCCGCGGGGTCAACG
>JAWOBW010000163.1:0-9889 GCA_046484105.1 Bacillota bacterium | reverse complement strand
AGCAGGAGAAGCGCATACTGCAGCAGCAGGCGGAGAGTGAGGGGAAGCCGCCCGAGATAGCCCGGCGGATAGTGGAGGGGCGGCTGGAGAAGTTTTACTCGCAGGTTTGTCTGCTGGACCAGGCCTACATCCGGGACGCCGACCTCACTGTGGGGGAGCTGCTCAAGGAGGCGATGGCGTCACTGGGCGAGAATATCCAGGTGAGGCGTTTCGCCAGGTTCGCCGTGGGGCAGGACTGAGTGAAAGCGGGGCAGAGACGATGGGGGACAGGCCGATTTACAGCCGGGTGATACTGAAGCTCAGCGGGGAGGCCCTGGCCGGACAGCAGGGCTTCGGGATCGATCCCGAGGTCGTCGACGAGATCGCGGTGCAGCTCAAGGAAGTCGCCCTTTTAGGGGTGGAGATCGCCGTGGTGGTGGGGGGCGGGAACATCTGGCGGGGTTCTTCGGGCTGGTCCATGGGCATGGACCGGGCCACGGCCGACTACATGGGCATGCTGGCCACCTGCATCAACTCGCTGGCCCTGCAGGACGCCCTGGAATCGCACTTCGTAGACACCCGGGTCCAGACCGCCATAGAGATGAAAGAGGTGGCCGAACCGTACATCCGCCGGCGGGCCATCCGCCACCTGGAGAAGGGACGGATCGTCATTCTCGCCGGGGGTACCGGGAACCCGTATTTCTCCACCGACACCACCGCCGCCCTGCGCGCGGCGGAGATCGAGGCCGAGGTGATGCTGAAGGCCACCAACACCTCCGGGGTGTACGATTCCGACCCGGCACTGAACCCGGGGGCGAGGAAGTATGACGAGATCGAGTACCTCGAGGTCCTCAACCGGGGGCTGTCGGTGATGGATTCGACCGCCACCTCGCTGTGCATGGACAATGACATTCCCATCGTGGTGTTCGACCTGGGAGTGCGGGGCAACATAAGGCGGGTGATCATGGGGGAGAGCATCGGCACCTTTGTGAGAGGGGGGAAGGCTGATGACAGGGCAGATCCTGACTGCGTGCGAACAGAGGATGGAGAAACAGGTTGAGTTTTTCCGGGGCGAGGTTTCGGCCATACGGGCCGGCCGCGCCAACCCGGCCCTGGTCAACGATATCCCGGTCGACTACTACGGCACATCCACTCCCATCCGTCAGCTGGCCACGGTGACCACTCCGGAGCCGAGGCTTTTGGTCATCCAACCCTGGGACAAGAACGCGCTCAAGGACGTGGAGCGGGCGATAATGACTTCCGACCTGGGCATCATGCCCAACAACGACGGCAGCGTCATCCGGCTGGCCATTCCGCAGCTGACGGAGGAGAGACGCCGGGACCTTGCCGCCATGGCTCGCAAGAAGGCGGAGGAGAGCCGGGTCGCCATACGCAATCTGCGCCGGGATGCCAATGACCAGATCAGGAAGGCCGAGAAGAACGGGGACATATCGGAGGATGAGGCGCACCGTCTTCTCGGAGAGGTCCAGAATCTCACCGACACCCACATCGAGCAGATCGACCAGATCACGGCGGACAAGGAAAGCGAGATCATGGAGGTGTGACCTCATCGAGATGTCCCGGTGGCAGAGTCTATTGGGCCTCGACGGGGACCGCGCCGTCCGAATCCTCGAGGCGAGCGGAGTCGAATATAAAGTCAGCAGGTGCGACTGTCCGGGACCGCAGGGATACCCGATGGATTCCGAACCCCGGGTTCTCTGGGTCGACCGGGAGGTGGGCGGCCGGGTGATTCTATACCTGGCGCCGCCCCAGGGGGAGAGCGAGGACGTGCTGGCTGCAAAGGAGCGACACTTTGGACACCAGGGGGACGCGAGGCCCGATTGAGCCCGTGCAAGAGCGGGACGCGCTGAGGCGGGGCGTTCTGCCGCAGCACATCGGGGTGATCATGGATGGAAACGGGCGCTGGGCCCAGGCCCGCGGCATGTCGCGTGAGCGGGGACACCGGCGCGGTGCGGACAATCTGCGCAGTATCATCGAGGAGTGCGTACACCTGGGCATTGCCAACCTGTCCGCCTTTGCCTTTTCCACCGAGAACTGGATGCGCCCCCCGGAGGAAGTGCGGGCCCTCATGACCCTCATGGCAGAGTTTGCCGTCAGCGAGGCGGAGGAACTGGCCGAGCGGGATGTTCGCGTGATCCCCATCGGCGACCTGTCGTCTCTTCCCGAGGGGACGCGGCGGGAGGTGGAGGCGTTGGCGGACCGGACCCGGGAGGGTCAGACCCTGACCCTCATGATGGCGGTTAACTACGGCGGGCGGGCTGACATTCTCCGTGCCGTCAGACAGCTGGCCTCCGGGGCGGCCCGGGGAGAGCTGGACCCGGCGGACATCGACGATGAGCACCTCCGCGCGCGCCTCTACACACATCCGCACCCCGATCCCGACCTGATAATCCGGACGGGCGGGCAGTGGAGACTGAGCAACTTCTTTCTCTATCAGGCCGCGTATGCGGAGTTTTACGCCACCGACGTGCTGTGGCCCGACTTCGACGGCCGGGAGCTGCGACGGGCGCTGCGGTGTTTCCAGCAGAGGGAGCGCCGTTTCGGGAGGTTGGGGGCGGCCAGTGACGAGGATTCGGACCGGGGAGGGACGGCGAATGAGTGATCTCAGGCCCCGGGTCATGTCTTCACTGGTGTTTGTGCCGCTGTTTGCCGCGGCTGTGTTCTTCGGGGGAGTGCCCTTTCTCGTCTTCTGCATCGCGGCGGTGTGGGCGGTCTCGTCGGAGATGCGCCGCCTGGCGCCAGCGGGCGATCGCGGGCGCGGGGATTACTGGGTTCCGTCTCTTCTGTCCTTTGCGTTGATACTGGCGCACTTTTTTGGCTACCACCTCTTTCTGTATCTGTCGCCCCTTCTTCTCCTCACCGCCGCCGGACGCTGGTCCGGTGCCTGTGACTGGCGCGAGGTCACGTTGGAGCTGTCCTGGCGGGTCACCACCGCGGCATACGTCGGGCTGATCGCCTTCTGGCCAGCGCTGCGGGCGGGAGCCGGGGGGCGGGAGCATTTCTTCCTGGTCCTGCTGGTCGCCTGGGCCAATGATACCGCCGCCTACTTCGCCGGTTCGGCCTGGGGCGCCCGCAAGCTGGTGCCCGGCCTCAGCCCGGGCAAGAGCCGGGTCGGGGCGGCCGCGGGAATCATCGCCGGGGTGGCGGTCGGGGCGGCTATCGCGGCGTTTCTGGGCCGGCCCGTCGCGCTGTATGGGGCAATCGGGCTGCTGCTGGCGGCCGCGTCCCAGCTGGGCGACCTGTTCGAATCGATGTTGAAGCGGGGGGCGGAAGTGAAGGATGCGGGCCGTTTGATACCGGGTCACGGGGGAGTGCTGGACCGCATCGACGGCCTGCTGTTTGCCGCCCCGGTCATGGCGGCCCTGGTGGGCCTGGGTTTCGTGTGATTTCTGGAGGTGTGCCGTGCGGAAGGTGACCGTGTTGGGTTCGACGGGCAGCGTGGGCAGGCAGGCCCTGGATGTGATCCGGGAGTTTCCCGGGCGCCTGCGGGTTCACGGTCTGGCGGCCGGGGGCAACGTCGAGATGCTGGCCGATCAGGCGGCCGAGTTTCGCCCCGAGTTCGTCGCCCTCCGGGACGAGGGGGGTGCCGACCGCCTGCGGGAGAGGATCGGCGGCCTGGCCGAGATACTCGTCGGCGAGGAGGGAGTCTGTGAGCTGGCCGGGGGGCGGGAGGCTGACGTGGTGGTGTCGGCCATATCCGGCTTCGCCGGCCTCAGCGCCACCGTGCAGGCCTGCGAGGCGGGGGCGATCCTGGCCCTGGCCAACAAGGAATCGGTGGTCTGCGGCGGGAAGTTCCTGATGGACAGGATCCGCCGCCGGGGAGTCACCCTCATACCCGTCGACAGCGAGCACAATGCCCTCTTTCAGTGCCTGACGGGGGAGGACCCGGGGGACGTCGACCGCCTGATTCTGACCGCCTCTGGAGGCCCTCTGTACGGCGCCGGGCCGGAGGAGCTGTCGGCTGTGACCCCGGAGCAGGCCCTGGCCCATCCGAGATGGGACATGGGGAATAAGATATCGATCGATTCTGCCACCCTGATGAATAAGGGACTGGAGGTCATCGAGGCTCACTGGCTTTTCGGCATCCCGCTGGACAGGATCGAGGTGCTGGTTCACCCGCAGAGCGCGGTGCACTCGCTGGTCAGGTTCAGGGACGGTTCGATGAAAGCCCAGGTGGGGGCGACGGACATGCGCTACCCGATCCAGTACGCCCTGAGCTATCCACAGCGATGGGAGGACCCCGGTTACGCCGAGTTCTCCCTGGCGGGTGAGACGCTCGCCTTTGCCCAGCCGGATGTGCAGACCTTTCCCTGCCTGGCGCTCGCCCTGCGGGCCGGCCGGGCCGGCGGGATCTTCCCGACCGTCCTGGTGGCGGCCGACGAGGTGGCGGTGGAGGCCTTCCTCGCTCGAAGACTGCGCTTCACCGGCATCCCCCGGGTGATCGACGAGGTGTTGAACCGGGTTCCCGGGAGGTTGCGGGGTGAGTTTCCCCCGGGTCCGGGCGAGATTCTGGATGCCAATGACTGGGCGCGCTCGTTTGCCCGCGACATCGTGCAACAGGTGGGTCGGGAGGAGATCCATTGACCACAGTATTTCTGACCATCATAATTCTGGGCTTCATCATTCTGGTCCACGAGCTGGGACACTTCATCGCGGCCAGGCGCGCTGGCATTCTCTGTCACGAGTTCTCCATCGGCTTCGGGCCGGTGCTGCATTCCTGGTGGGGGGGAGAGACCCGGTTCTCCGTCCGCCTCATTCCCCTGGGAGGTTACGTGCTGATGGCCGGAGAGGTGCCCAGCGGTCCGGAGGAGGACGAAGATGATGCCCCCTATCCTCCGGCCGAACCCGGGCGCAGCTTCCCCGACAAGTCGGTGCTGACCAGGATGGGGGTCATAGCCGCCGGGCCGGCGACCAACTTCATCGCCGCCTTCGTCGTGTTCTTCGTCGTGCTGGCCCTGGTGGGGATTCCGGCGCCCACGGTCGAGATTGCGGCCGTGGCGGAGGGCCTGGCCGCGGACCGGGCCGGGGTCCTGCCAGGGGACCGGGTCCTATCCATCGACGGGGTGGACATAGAGAGATGGGATGACGTGGTCATGACGGTGCGCGAGCGGCCCAATCGACAGGTGACCATGACGGTGGAGCGGGATGAAGAGACGGTGGCCCTGGAGATGGTCATAGGCATCAGCCCCCAGGAGCCGGGGGTCGGATACATCGGCATTGAGCCCGAGCTGCGGTCGGAACGGATCCCCATCCTGCCGGCGGTCGCGGAGGCCGCCTCCTGGACCGGCCTGATGCTGCTCATGCTGCTGGAAGTGTTCCTTCGCCTGTTCCAGGGCGAGACGGCCAACCTGCTCGGAGTCGTCGGCCTGGGTGCCGAGGTGGGGCGGGCCGCGACCCTGGGGCTGGCCAGTGTGCTGTGGATGGTGGCCACCATCAGTGCCAGCATAGGGTTCTTCCAACTGCTGCCAATCCCTGCCCTCGATGGTTCCCGACTGGTTTTTTTGATCATCGAGGCCATCCGCGGGCGTCCCATGGATCCCGAGAAGGAGGGGATGATCAACTTCCTCGGCTTCGCCTTCCTGATCCTGCTGGTGCTGTATGTCACCTTCCAGGACATCACCCGGCTGTTCGGGTGAGGCGACAGTAGGGACGACTGCGTCGACGGAGAGGCGGCGATTCAGATGACTGACCAGAGGTGCAATGCCCCGGCACCGTTGCCGCGACGGCCGTCGCGGAGAGTCGCGGCCGGGGGAGTGCCCATCGGAGGCGGAGCGCCCATCACCATTCAGTCCATGACCAACACCGATACGCGGGATGCGGGGGCGACCCTCGAGCAGATCGGGAGGCTGGCCGCCGCCGGGGCCGACCTGGTGCGGGTGGCGGTGCCCGACGCCGGGGCCGTCGCCGTGCTGAGGCGGATCTGCGCCGGCAGTGAGGTCCCGATCATCGCCGACATACACTTCGATCATCACCTGGCCCTGGGGGCGATCGCCGCCGGGGCGGCAAAGGTGAGGATCAACCCCGGCAACCTTGAGAGAGAGGAATACGTGCGCGCCGTCGCCGCGGCCGCCCGGGCCGCCGACGTCCCCATCCGGGTGGGAGTCAATGCCGGCTCGCTGCCGCAGAGGATCCTGCGGAGGACCGGGGTGACGCCGGAGGGAATGGTGGAGGCGGCGCTGGAACAGGTGCGCACGCTGGAGGAGGCGGGTTTTGAGGACCTGGTCATCTCGCTGAAGGCCTCGAATGTGACGGCCACGGTGCGGGCCAATGAATTGATGAGCCGACGGTCGAACTACCCGCTGCACCTGGGGGTGACGGAGGCGGGAACCGCCCCGGGTGGGACGGTCAAGTCGGCGGTGGGAATCGGCTATCTGCTGGGTCGCGGGATAGGGGACACGGTGCGGGTGTCGCTGACCGGGGACCCGGTGGAGGAGGTGCGGGCCGCCGCGGGTATTCTCTCGGCGTGGGGACTCAGACAGCTCGGCCCCGAAATAATCTCCTGTCCCACCTGCGGGCGCTGCCGTGTGGATCTGGTGCGCATCGTCAATGAGGTGGGCGAGCGTCTCGAGGGCGTGCGGGCCCCGGTGCGCGTGGCGGTGATGGGTTGCGAGGTGAACGGACCGGGCGAGGCCAGGGAGGCGGATGTGGGCCTGGCCTGCGGGCGCGGGATGGGACTTCTGATGCGGGAGGGCCGGGTGGTGAAGAAGGTGTCGGAGGAGGATATGGTCGAGGAACTGGTGCAGCTGGTGCGGCAGCACCTGGCCAGTCGGGAGGTTGAGTGATCGCCAACAGATGCCATCGGCGCCGGGGCAAGAGATGAACCTCGCGGGCATAGACTAACCGCGAGGGGGTGGCCGCGATCCACAGAACGGTCCGTCGTTGCGAAGGCGCACTGATCGGCGCGATTTGTGCCAGCGTGATGCTGGTTGCCCTCTCGCCGTCCGGTGGCGCCAGCATCGGCGGAAGGGATGTCGGGCTCAGCGATTTCCTCATCCTGGTCGCGATGTATTCCGTGGTCTCCGTGGTCTCGACCGGCCTGCACGTTCTGCTGTCCTGCGTCTTCTCCTCGCCGCTCCGCTCCCTGGTCACCGGCCTTTACGCGGCCTTTCTGCCCATGTCGACGGTCTTCTGGATGAGCGTTCTGGACGGGCCGCCGGTACCGGGCGGAAGTGCGTTGACGCCGGTCCTGGCGATCCTGGCGGCGTCGTCTGCGCTGGCGGGAATGCTCGCGGCGCAGCTGAACACCTGACCGGGCTCGACCGGGGTCCTCCTGCGGATGGGGAAGGGAATCCAATGTCACTGACTGTATTGGCGACCAACGATGACGGCATCGACGCGCCGGGCCTGCGGGTGCTGGTGCACCATCTCGGCGCGATGCCCGGGGCGAAGGTCTACGTGGTGGCCCCCGACGATGAGTGGTCGGCGCGGGGGCACGCGATAACGATCCGCGAGCCCCTGTACGCAAAGAAGAGGGACCTGTTCGGGGCTTGCGCGTGGGAGATTTCGGGAAGTCCCGCTGACTGCGTGAAGCTGGGCCTCAATTACCTGGTGGACGGGCCGGTGAACGCAGTGGTTTCGGGAATCAACAGCGGCCCTAACCTGGCCACCGACGTGCTCTATTCCGGCACGGTGGCGGCGGCTATCGAGGCGGTCATGGCAGGGATCCCCTCCCTGGCGGTTTCTCTGGGAGCCTTCTCGGGTCGGACCTCCGACTACCGGACGGCGGCCCGGCTGGCGAGGATCCTGGTCGAGGCCCAGGGCGAGAGGCAGCTGTCCCCTCATCTTCTGAATGTCAATGTTCCCCTCAATCCCCGGGGGATCGAGTTCACTGAACTCGGACCCTGTCCGTACGATGACCGGGTGGAGACGGGCAGGGACTCCGCCGGCCGGCGCTGCTACTGGTTGAAGGCAAAACCGGCCGGCGAAGCGGCTCCCGAGGGCACCGATCTGGCCGCCTTTGCGGCGGACAGGATCTCCATCACACCCCTGGAGTTTTTCGACATCACCGATGAGCGCCTTCTGAGGCAGATGCGGCCCACCGCGGCGCAGCTGGCCGACCGGCTGGCCCGGTGCGACCATTCTTGAGCCGTGGCGGGGTCATATTTCCCCGCGGGAGGGAATACGGTTTCATTGGGATCTCTCATTGGTGCCGCGGAAAGGGGTGCTGGCAGTGGTGCGCCGCAATCGGGTCACTGCAGGACAGGGGGAGGCGGGCCTCAGCGGGAGGGCGATCATGACCGGCCTGATAATCACGCTGGCCCTGGCTCTGGCGATAGCGGTGGTGGTGTCCATACTCATCTACTTCACCGACATGTCGGAGGGCAGCGCTGCCTCGTATATATACTACCTCGGAATGATGTGCGTTGCTGTGGGCGGAGCGGCGGGCGCCCGCGGGGCCGGGCGCCTCGGGTGGCTGCACGGGGGCCTGGTGGGCCTTCTGTATGCTGTCCTGTCACTTGCATTGACCTTCATCATCCTCCCGGGCCCGGTAGTGTTCGGGGCCATCCTGGGGCGGATCGGGACCGTGACCCTGGTGGGTGCCCTCGGTGGAGTCATCGGCGTCAACGTGTGATCACCTACTGGCCCAGTTTCGCCCGGGTCGCGCAACACTGCACCAGGGAATCGATCAGGTCCTCGTAGGACAATCCCCCGGTCTGAGCCATCCGGGGGTATTCGCTGTATCCCGGCTGCAGCCCGGGGAGGGCATTCACCTCCAGGACGTGGGGCCGGCCGCCCGCGTCCAGGCGGATGTCCAGGCGGGCCAGGTCCCTCAGGCCGAGCAGGCGGAAGGTTGCCAGGGCGATCCTTTCGATCTCTGCGCCGAGATCCGCGTCCACCCTCGCGGGGCATTCTCTCCCCGCGCGCTCCTCCACCTTGGCCCGGAAGCTGTATATTGGGGGTTCGTCCGCCGGCCAGTTGGCGTATGTGATCTCCTGCAGCGGGAAGACCCGGGCGTCTCCGTTGCCCAGGATCCCGACGGTGAATTCCCGTCCCGGCAGGAACTGCTCGACGACGATGTCGCCCGGGAATTCCCACCGCAGCTGTTCCACCCTGCGATCCAGAGAGACCGGGTCCCACACCACACTCTCGCGGGTTATTCCCAGGGAGGAACCCCCCCCGGCCGGCTTCACCAGGACGGGAAAGGGCAGGTCCTCATCGGCCGGTTCCGGATCCTGTCCGCCCCGTATCACGCGGTATGCCGGGGTGGGGATCCCCCCGGCTCTGAGCAGGGCCTTGGTGACCCCCTTGTCCAGGCAGACCACGTGAGTGCGCAGGTCGGCCCCCACGAAGTTCAGGCCTGTCATCTCCATCAATGCCACCGAATACAGCTGCATCCTCTTGTCCACCACCCCGGTGACCAGGTTGAAGACCACCTCGGCCTCGCACCGGTGCAGCGGATCCAGGTTCGCCCGCGGTGGCAGGACGATGTGCTGGACGTTGTGTCCGGCCGCCGTCAGGGCGGCGTGCACCGCCTCCTGGGTGGTCATCATCTGGTGCAGGCCGGATGGATTGGCCGTTGCCTCCTCGCGCCCGGGGTCTGTGCTGATCAGTGCCACCTCCACTGCTGTCACCTCCTCACTTGCCCGTGTGGGCACTGAGCTATTCTGCCAGTGAAGGGCAATATCCTGCCCGGGCAGCCGGCGGGCGGGCGAGACAGGGTCCCGGCAGGAGTAGGTGGCAGGAGTCCGCGGCCCCGCTGCAGAAATGTATGCTGGTGGCGGCGCGGCGTAACCCCGCACTCATTCGGCGGGAAAGCCCGCGGCAGAATCTCGTCCGGGAGGTGTGTCCTTGCCGGTATGTTTCATTGGCCAGCCGGTTTTGGGAGTTGGTATCATAAATATGGAGGTTACGCATTACCTGTAGCCGGTCGGCTGTTTTTATCAGGATA
>JAWOBW010000142.1:0-8968 GCA_046484105.1 Bacillota bacterium | reverse complement strand
CGCGAAATTCCTCGGCCGCATCCCGGTCAGAGACCCCCTCCACCCTGAGAAGCACGTCTCCCTTGTGCCAGCGCACGCCTGTCACCGTCATCTCTAAGGCGGCGCCGTCGCAGCTGAAGAAGATACTGCCGGTGCGGAAGATTCCCTCGTGCTCCGCCGCCAGCGGCCGCACGACCAGGTCCCCCCTCTTTCCGTGGGGGCGGACCACCTGACCTATGATGACCCTATCTGCGGATCCTGCCACTGCGGGTCCCACCACCTCACCATGCTGCATTCATGAACGCATCTGCCAACATTCCGACGGCGACCGCCGCCTCGCCCTGATGTACCATCTGACCATCCGGCAGTCCTGCCGGCTTCGGCAACTCACTCGATGATCTCGACCTCAACCCGCTTGCCCGACCTGGCAGCGGCAGCCTTGGCCACCGTGCGTATGGCGTGCACTATGCGCCCGCGCTTGCCGATGATCTTGCCGATGTCATCAGGAGCCACACTGATCTCGATGATCGCCGTCCTCTCCCCCGTCACCTCACTCACATTCACAGCTTCCGGTTCATCCACCAGGGATCGGGCAATGTACTTCACCAGCTCAGAGACAGCCATACCGCCGGTCACTTCCCTTCTGGATGATGCGCCATCATCTCACCGCCCGCCTTAGGAGGTCTCCTCCTCGGCCACCTCGCCCACGAGTTCAAAGGCGATCGGGCTCTCCTCCTCGCCCTCCGGCGCCTGGAACCCTCCGATTATCCTTGCCCGGCGGAGAAGATCCCGGACGGTCTCCGAAGGCTTGGCCCCCCGGCCGAGCCAGTGCCTGGCGCGCTCCACGTCAATCTTGACCTTGGCTGGCTGCTCCACGGGGTCATAGTAACCTATCTCCTCGATGAAACGACCATCCCGCGGCGAACGAGAGTCCGCCACCACGATCCTGTAGAACGCATCCTTCTTCCCGCCGAGACGACGCAACCTGATTCTCACTGCCAACTGTCATCCTCCTCACGTTCTCATGGATTCTCAACTTCACTCAGCAAAGGGCGGTACGATACCGCGGAGCTTCTTGGGAAGCTTCCCCCGTCCACCCCCGGACAGCTGCCGGAACAGCATCTGCATCTGGTTGAACTGCTTCAGCAACCGATTGACGTCCTGCACCCGCGTACCGCTGCCCCGCGCAATCCGGCGACGCCGGCTACGCTTAACAATCTCGGGGCTCTTCCGCTCCTCGGGGGTCATGGACTGGATGATGGCCTCGATCTTGACCAGCTCGCCCTCGTCAACCTCTCCCATCGGCATACCCTGTTTGCCCATCCCGGGTATCATTGACATCAGTTGATCGAGAGGACCCATCTCCTTGACCTGCTGCAGCTGCTCGAGAAAGTCCTCCAGCGTGAAACGGCCCTCGCGAAGAGTCTTCTCCATCTTCGCCGCACTGTCCCGATCGAACTTCTCCTCCGCCTTCTCGATCAACGTCAGTACGTCACCCATGCCGAGGATCCGCGATGCCATGCGGTCAGGATGAAAGGCCTCCAGGTCCTGCAGCTTCTCTCCCACCCCGGCAAACTTGATGGGACAGCCTGTGACGTCGAGAACAGACAGGGCGGCTCCGCCGCGGGTATCTCCGTCCAGCTTGGTCAGAAAGACGCCGGTGATGTCGATCCGGGCGGAGAACTCCTGCGCCACGTTGACGGCGTCCTGACCCGTCATCGCATCCACCACCAGCAGGGCCTCATGGACCTCAACCGAGTCGGTGATGCGCTCCAGCTCATCCATCATGTCCTCATCGATGTGCAGCCGGCCGGCGGTGTCGATGATGACCGTGTCCCTGCCCGTCTTCTTGGCCTGACTGTACCCGGCCCGGGCGATGTCCTCGGGCCTTCCGTCCATGTGAACCACGGGAACCTCTATCTGTGCACCCAGCTGCTGCAGCTGATCCACCGCCGCCGGCCTGTATACATCGGCCGCCACCAGCAGCGGATGACGTCCCCGACCCTGCAGGTGTCTCGCCAGCTTCGCACAGCCCGTGGTCTTGCCCGAGCCCTGAAGTCCCGCCAGTATGATCACCGTGGGAGGCTGAGAGGAGAAGACCAGGGACCTCTGCCTTCCTCCCATGAGCTGGGTCAGCTCCTCGTGCACTATCTTGACCACCTGTTGCCCCGGGGTGAGGCTCTGCATCACCTCGCCGCCGACCGCCCGCTCACGTATGCGGTTCACGAACTTCCGCGCCACCTTGAAATTGACGTCGGCCTCGAGGAGGGCCAACCTGACCTCCCTCAGGGCAGCGTCGACATCCCCCTCCGACAGCTTGCCCCTGCCCCTCAGCTTGCGCATGGTCTCCTGCAGCTTCTGCCCCAGACCTTCAAAAACCATCATCTTCGCCCCCCGCGGTGCTCAGTGCATCCCGAAGCCTGTGCAGCTCCTCCGTTATGGTACTGAGACTCTCCTGCATTTGCACTCCCGACATCTCGTCGGCCCGACCCCTGAGCTGGGCCACGACAGCCAGGCAGTCATTGAGGCAGCTCTCGATGGCATTGACCTGGGACAGAAATCCCAGGCTGCTCTCCAGATTCTCCATCGCCTCAACACCCCGAACGAGCGAATCGTATACTGCCTGCCTGCTGACATCGAGGCGCTCCGCAATCTCCCCCAGGGAGAAGTCCAGGGAGTAGTAGAGGAACAGGACCTCCCTCTGGTGGGGCGTGAGCAGACTCGCGTACATGTCAAACAGGTCATTGACCCAGATTGTCCTGTCAATCAGAGAGCCCAATCGACGCACCTCCGTCTGTTAAGGCTTACCCCTTTACACCCGCAACGCAGTCTATTGTAGGCAATAGTGGAAGCCACGTCAAGTCGTTCAGCGGGCTAAGACACTGTTCTCTGCCAGCGGAGACAGTCGATGCCCGCGTGTACGGGGGAGCCGCATCTCTTTGATTGACCCTTCGACCATCTAGACGGAAGTCGTAGCTGTCAATGACGAGGTCAGGGCGGTGCCCTTGATTTCAACCGTGTTCAGTTGCAGTTCGCCCAGGCAACAGAGGACTTTATGGAAGCTCTGGTAGCTATCCGGCTCTTCGTCCCGGAGAGGTACGGGGGCCCGTTCCATGTGCCACTGGACGTAGTAGGCCAGGGATGCGAAGGAACGCGTGGGCACAGATCCTGCCAGCCAGGTGATGGTAGATGGGACAAATCTCCAGGACCATGGTCTTCATGGTCCGGAAGGCACGCTCCACGTGTTTCAACGACCTGTAACCGAAGACCACTTGCTCTGACAGCAGCCTCTCGATGTCTGCCGTGGGTCTCCACCACGTAGATCCCGTCGAGGGCGGCCTACTGAGCCTAGCATCCTCATCAATGGTAAACTCCAGGGAACCCGCGGACCAATGTAAACCTCAAAATGCTTACCACCCGGAACCTGTTGATCACCTGGCCCACTGCAAGGGCAATCTTCTGCTTGTCCCTAAGCCTGCCGCGGACCACTCGATTCTGGATTGCCGAAAGCTGCTTGTGTGTCGCCTGCAACAGATCCTGCCGCTTCTCTCTTGCTGCCGGGCCACCTGCCAATTGCGACACGTGACCAGACGTCGATCCTGATGATCGGAGTCGCGGATCTCCTGCGACGTCTCATCAGACTGGTGCAACTTTCGAACGGCCGGTGCCCGAAGGGCTGTGATCCAGACATAACCGTGCTCGGACAGCACTCTGCGGTCCACTCGGGTAATCAGACCGCGATCACCGACCACGATGACATCGGATAAACCGAACTCCGACCGGAGCCGACGTGGACTCGCCTCAATCCTTCTCCATATCTCGTGACTTGCTGATCCCCGTGTGTACGGGGAAGCCGCATACCTCTCAGCCACGATACGGTATGCATTCGGTCGATCCCCGTGTGTACGGGGGAACACCCTGACTACGAGTTTGGTGGACCATTTTGACTCGCCACATATTCCCAATCCAAGACCGCTACCGCTTCCATATCTCTTCTGTCAAATCCTGCCGGCATCCTGCGTCTACGATAAGGCGATAGCGGTGTCTACGAGGATGTTGCTCCCGGAGGTGAGAAGATGAGGTCTTGTCAACTGCCACTCAGGATAGTCAGGTTAATTCATGTCTCACCTGCCGGTCAACTGTCTGACAAATCTTCGACTGGTGATGACCTGTGTCTCACCTTCTACAAATTGAGAACGCCCGTTGTGGAACGTTCGCCGATCAGGCATGCTTGCGGCATGTCTCACCCGCTGTAAGGTCTCCGGGAGATTGAGATAACAGAACACCCCTTATCCCAGCAACGCCGCCACGAACTCCTCAGGGCGGAAAGGCTGCAGATCCTCCACACCCTCCCCCAGGCCGACGAACTTGACCCGAATCCCGGTCTGATCCTCTATGGCAATCGTTATGCCGCCCCGCGCGGTTCCGTCCAGCTTGGTCAACACCACCCCGGTCAGGGGCACAGCCTCACCGAACAGCTCCACCTGCCGGAGAGCATTCTGCCCTGTAGTCGCATCCACCACCAGAAGGCTCTCGTGCGGGGCATCGGGAACCTCTCTCGACACCACCCGGCACATCTTCTCCAGCTCGTGCATCAGATTCTTGCGGGTGTGTAACCGCCCCGCCGTGTCGATCAACACCACGTCACAACCCCTGGACCGGGCGGCATTGATGGTATCGAACCCGACCGCGGCCGGATCCGCACCCGGAGCGTGGCGGATCACATCCACCCCGACCCTTCGCCCCCACAGTTCCAGCTGTTCTATCCCCGCCGCGCGGAAGGTGTCAGCCGCCCCCATGATGGGCCTGTGCCCCTCCCCCTTCAGGCGCCAGGCCAGCTTCGCTGCAGAGGTCGTCTTACCCACCCCGTTGACCCCTACCAGAAGCATCACCGTCGGGTCACCGGTCAGGTCTAGCTCCCGATCACCGGGAGACGCTCCCTCCATCTGCTCGAGGATCACATCGCTAAGAGCCCTGAGCACCTCGTCCTTCCCCCGAAGGTTATCCCGCTTGATCACCTTGCGCAGGCGGGACAGCAGTCTCTCCGAGGGCCCGACACCCACATCCGCACCCACCAGCACGGCCTCCAGATCCTCGAACATGGCCTCATCCACAACAGAAAAGTCAATGAAGGATTCCAGACCCTCGGCAATCCGGTCCCTCGTGCGCTTCAGACCGGCCTTCATCTGCGCCCACAGACCCTCACTCATCGCGAGCCTCCCTGTCCAGTCTCAACGTATTCCGGGGTGTCGACGTCCTCAAGTCGCACCGACACCAGTTCAGACACCCCCGGTTCCGACATGGTCACCCCATGCAGGGTGTCGGCCGCCTCCATGGTCTTCTTCTGATGCGTCACCAACAGGTACTGGATATCATTAGTCCGCAACCGCAGGAAGTTCACGAAACGCTCCACGTTCGCGTCATCCAGAGCGGCATCAATCTCGTCGAACACGCACACGGGTGACGGGCGCATCTGCTGCAGGGCAAAGAGAAATGCGATGCCGGCCAGTGCCCTCTCCCCCCCGGAGAGAAGACTCAGGCGGGCCAGCCTCTTGCCGGGAGGCTGGGCGCGAATCACGACATCCGCCTCCCGGGGATCGGCCCCCCGCGTCTTGATCTCCGCGTGGCCGCCTCCAAACAGGTCGGTGAATGTCTGGTTGAAGGCTGCGGAGGTTCTTCTCAGAGTACTTGAATAGCGCGAATCCAACCGGGCGTCGATCACCTCACACAGGCGTCGCATCCCGTGCAGAGATTCCAGAATGTCGCGCCGCTGCTCTCTCATCTGCTCCACCTGGCGCTTCTCGCGTCGGAACTCGTCCAGGGCCAGGGGATTGATCGGCTCCAGCTGCCTGCGCCGCCCCTCAAGATCGGAAAGACTTCTCCTGAATCGGGCCAGCTCCGATTCCGACATGCGCTCGCCCTCCAGTTCCACGTCCGCCGGTTCAACCCCCATCTCCTCGGCGCGGCGGAATGCTATGTCAAACTCAGCCTGGGCCCTCACTCCCGCCACCCTCACGCCATTGAGCGCCCTCTCCACCTCTCCCCTGCTCCTCTGCAGGTTGGATCGCTCCCGCCTGACCTCGTTCAGCTCCGACGACGCCTTCCTCCGTCCTTCCCTGGCCGCCGCCAACCTGCGCCGCGTGCGTTCCAGTGCCTCACTGAAACCCCGGGCGCGCTCAGCGAGCGAGCCCCTCTCCGTCCGCAAAACCCGGATCTCTGCCCGACACTCCTCGACGGTCCCCTCCCATCGCGCCTGCTGCCGCTCGAGGTGTGCCCGCTCATTCATCACCTGTTCCGTCCTGCGTTTCGTGGCGGAAACCCTTTCCCTAAGGGTAATCTCCTCATACCGGGCCTGCTCGGCCTCCCTCTGAAGCTGGGACAGCTGCTCCCTGGTTCTTTCCACAATGGCGGTCCACTTCCGGCGGTGGCCCGCGAGATGTGAACGCGCCTCGGCCAGACGCACCAGGTCGCGCTCCATGTTGGCCTTGTCTCTCTGCAGCTCCGTGACCCTCTCACTGAGCTGCTCTCGCTGCTTCCGCAGTCCCTCCATCCGGCGCAACTGCCTCTGCGCCTGACGTTCACTGATCTCCTCCTGCCGCCGTCGTCCCTCCCGCGAGGCAGCCAACTGGCGGCGCTTATCCTCCAGCTCTCGCACCTGCTCCAGCTGCTCCTGCCACTGCCTCTCTGCCGATGCCGCGACGGTTTTCGTCGCCTTCAGCTCCGCCCTGCACTCCCGGAGACCGATGCTGAGGCGCCTGATCTCTCTCTGCACCTGCACCGGGCTGGGCCCCGGCTCCAATCCACCGCCAGCTCGACTCCCATCCAGGCACACTGCACCTGCCAGATCGGCCACTTCACCCTCCGGGGTCACGATCCAGGGCATGGGGCCCCGGGGCAAATCATCCCCGGCCCCGGTGAGCATTTCGCTCCAGATCTCCTCCGCCAGCTCAAGAAGGACCCCGGGATCCTCGACCACCAGGAACCTGCTGCAAAAGTGGCGGCCAGCCCTCTCACCGTCTGGGTCACCGAAGTCCACCATCTCATCCAGCCAGCCGGCGATTGACTCGCCACACCCGCGTCTCAGCAACCACTCCATCCAGGATGACTGGTCAACTGTCGCAGAGTCGGGCAGGTTCCCGATGACATCGGCGAGAATCAGCGACTCCGCGGAAAGGTCTCCCCCGTCGGCAAAGGCGACCACGACTGCACTCAGCCACGGGCCAAGGGCCAGTTCAACCGCCCCCTCCCAGCCCTTGGGAACCCCCATGCGTCCCAAGAGGGAGGCATCACCTGCAGACTGGTCGGCCGCCGCGGCGACCTCCTCCCCCGCCATCTGTCGGAGTGCCTCAATCCTGCCCTCCCATCGCGCCAGCCGGTCGCTGACGACTTCCAGCCGCCGGCGCTCCTCATCTCTCTGGACCTGGTGCGATTTGAGACGGGCACGCGCGGCTGCGAGTTGCTGGTCAATCTGCTGCAGCGCCCCGTCTTCCATTTCGGCGTCGGCCGGGGTCGATTCGGCCTGTTGCCCCTCCGCCTCGAGTTCTCTGAGCTCGTCACCGTCACGGGCAATCCTGCCGAAGCAGTCCCCCAGTTCCCTCTCCGCCGCCCGCATCTCCCTCTCAGTGTCGCGCTCTCTCAGCTTCAGCTCACCGGCGATCTGGACGCTCCGTCGCACGATGCCCTCCGCCCGGTCCAGCCGGGAGGTCACCTCCTCGATCCGGGTCTTCTGTTCCCGCACCAACCTGCGGAGCTGCTCAAGCCGAGCTTCATCTTCCGCCGAAACCGGGCCCTCATCGTCACCCTTTCTCTGCTCACTGAGTCTGCGGCGCACATCCTCCAGGGCCCTGCTGGCGCGGTCCTCCGCATCGGAAGTTGAACTCAGGCGTTCGCTCACCACTGCCAGCCGGGTCCGCACCTCGCCGGCGGATTCCTGCAGGCTGCGCTGACCCAGCTCGAGCAACTCAATCCACTCGCCTTCCTCGTTGACGGCCTCGCTCAGCCGCGAGTACTCCCGTTGCACCTGGTCCTCACGACGGTCCAGCTGCGCCAGCTGGGCATCCAGCTCCGCGTCGCGACGTCGGTTCTCCTCCAGCTTGGCCGCCGTGCGTCTGAGATCCTCCAGGACGAGGGCCCGCCGCAGCTTGGCCTCCCGGCCGGACAGGATTCTGTGCAGGCGTGCCCGCTTGGCCTGCTCCCTGAGAGGTCTCAGGTACTCGATGCGCAGGTTCATCATGTCTGTGTATCGCTGCAGGCACTCCTCGCTCTCGAGCAGTGCCCGTTCAGTCTCGCGCATGACCAGGCGGTAGCGACTGACCCCGGCGACCTCCTCCAGGTAGGAACGCATTTCATCCCCGCGGGCGTCGATGATCCTCTGCACCTCTCCCTGTCCGATGATGGCGTAGGATCCCCGTCCCAGACCCGTGTCCAGGAAGATTTCCTGGACGTCGCGCAACCTGCACCGCCGACCGTTGATCAGGTACTCGCTGCGGCCCGAGCGGTCGAGGCGACGGGCTATGGTCAGGGCCTCACCCCCGTGCTCGGCAAACTCGGCCCGGACCTCGGCCAGGCTCAGCCGGCGACGGCGTTCGCTCCCGGAGAAGATCAGTTCGTCCATCCTGCTGCAGCGCAGCCCGGCGGCACTCTGCTCACCCAGAACCCAGCGGACGGCATCCACTATGTTGGATTTACCGCTGCCGTTGGGACCGACCACAACCGTGATCTTCTCGGGAAACTCGGCCGTCACGGGCTCGGAAAAGGACTTGAAGCCGGCAATCTCCAATCTCTCAAGACGCAAATTTGCAGACCTCCTCACGGGGAAAGCGTGTGGCAGAATGTTCACCCTTTTCCAATCATACAGCAAGGGCCCGTCCATCACCAACTGTGGCGACGGAAGGGCCCGATGCACCTCTACTCAGTCTCGGCTACCTGTCACTGTCCCCCAGCAATCTCGAGTCTCGCCGCGCGAGCCTTCCTGACGGGTTCAATCATC
>JAWOBW010000132.1:0-7766 GCA_046484105.1 Bacillota bacterium | reverse complement strand
CCCACAACGTGATCGGCGAGTTGAAGGGGACAGAGTGTCCCGACGAGGTGCTGGTAGTGGGTGGACACTACGATGGCCACGACATCAGTCAGTCTGCGGCCGACAACGGAGCGGGGGTCACGGTGGTCCTCGAGGCCCTGCGGGCGCTGGCCCCGCACAAGGAGCACCTCAAACGCACCATTCGTTTCGTGGGCTTCGCCCAGGAGGAGATGGGACTTCTGGGCTCCGAGCAATACGCCTCCACCCACGCCGATGAGCACACGGCATTCATGTTGAATCTGGACGGCGCGGGCAGGGGCGACGAGGCCTCCCTGGTCCTGCAGGGCTGGCCGGAGGCCATCACCTTCTTCAAGGACATGGTCAGAGACATGTACGAGACGGATATCTCCGTCGGCGACTCCTTCGGCATGTACTCTGACATGTATCCCTTTGCCGTCCGCGGCGTTCCCTCGGCCTCCCTCTCCTCAACCAGGCCGGGCAGTGAGGGGGCCCCCCGCGGGTACGGGCACACGTACTGGGATTCACTGGAGAAGGTCAATCCCCGCTACCTGCAGCTGGATGCCGCCAGGGTGGCCAGGACCCTTTACCGCCTGGCGACGGCGGATGAAATACCCATGCAGCACAAGTCGAGAGATGAGATCGAGGCCAGGATCAGTGAGCTGGGTTTTGACCAGGTGCTGCGCTATGAGGACCGCACGCTGCCCCTATCAGACGAGTGATTTCCTGCCTCAACGCGTGGTCTGTACCGAAAGGGCATCTTCGCCAACTGCCGGCCGCCTTCAACCGGGGCGGCCGGTCGCATAGGCTGCCGGTCAGGCGCCGGTTCCGGCAGCTAATGCCGTCAGCGTGCCCGGAGTGGGGGGATACCTAGGGGCAAAGGCCACGCTGAACCACCAGCCGCGGGCAAGGTTGCGGGCATTGTACCCGGTGGTCGGGTGTGATCGGAACCATCGGTTAAACCCGTTGGAGTACACAACACTGTGCTGCTGGGTAACGGCCGTCTCGCACCGGTGCGCGTCCGGTTCTCCGCCGGCAGATCAGGCGAACCCGGTTCAGATGGACTGGCTCAGCAGCATCAGGGTGGTGAAGATGACGGTGTCCTGGACGAAGTGAATGATCCATGATGACACCAGACCTCCCGTTTCATACATACTTCGGGACATGTACCATCCCAGTGCACCACTCATGAAGACACCCAACACGCCGCTGGGCGCGCCATAGAAATGAGCCATGCCGAAGAAGCCGGCGGCGACCAGCAACACCTGCGCCTTCGGCAGAACATCGCGCAGGGGAGCAAGGATCGCATTCCGAAACATGAAACCCTCGCTGACCGAGTTGACCAGGGCCAGAAGTAGGATCACCGGGAGACAGCCGCGAAGCTCGCCCAACCGTGCCGCCTGGGCAAATCCGGTGACAGTGATCAAGGTCAGAAGCAAGGTGCCTCCGGCGATGGCAAAGGCGGAGTACACCGCCAGCCTCCCCCAGCTGATGCAGTCGGCCTTTATACCCAACCAGCGGATGGGTTCAGCCCTGGCGGAGAGGTCACCCACAGCCACGTACGCACGGCGGGGCGGTCGGAAGAGGAGCAGCAGCAACCCGGTTAGGGGAATGATGCTCAGGAATTTGAGGGAAACCATGCTGCCGAAGTGGCCGGTGAACGAGTTCATGTCGAACTGCGCCTGCCACGCCGCTGTCCGTCCGAGGTATGCTGAACCATGGGAGAATGCCACCAGGGCAAGCAACACCCCGGCATAGCGGGCCAGCTGCCTGTTGCCGATGCGCGCGTAGTGCACGGTGGCCACCAGCAAGATCGCGATCTTGGTCAGCGTCAGCCAGGTCGGTACAAACCCCAGCGTCTCCCTGGCAATCACGTCGGCCAGGATGGAAGCGAAGGCAGTCAGTACCACGACCCTGGTCGTCATCGAGAATGCCCCCTTTCCATGTCGTCGGCGGGCGGCCCGTTGCCCCGTTGGCTGGCATTGCGGTCGCGATGAGGCTGCCTGAACTTTGAAACAGCCGTTGCCCCGGGTTCCCGGTACAGGTGGACAATCCACATCAGCTAGCTGCGACGTGTTTGCGAAAGCCGCCTGATCCGATGACAGTAACTGCTCATACCTACGCAACTGAACAGTGAGGCTGACCACCTGCGAATCCCCTTCAGTCCATTTCCCTGAACGGGCCTGCTCTCTACCCGGTCCAGTTCTCTCTGATGATTCGTTCGATAGAAAAGCGACCGCGGCCGAATTCCCGGCCCAGTTCGGCCACTGCCTCCTTCTTCAGTAGCCCCTCCTGGCGGAGGGAACCGTACCTTTGCAGGAGAAGATTGATCTCCTCTTCTGTCCAGCGCTGCCCCTGGTTTTCTGGAGTCTGCGTCCTGGGACGGCGCAGGGAATCGAGTAGTCCCCCCGGCCTCACCCCGGCCAGCGACTTCACCCCGTGATCAAATATGGGCTCGGCGATTTCAAAGCCGACGAATCTCCTACCCAGGCCGATCGCGACCCTGGCAGTGGAGAAGCCTCCCATGAACAGGTCGCATACGAGATCCCCCTCGTTGCTGCTGTATTGAATCATCTTCGTCAGCAGCTTCTCCGGGAGTTCGTTCTTGTTCTTGGCCCTCCCGGGTTTGTATTCCCGGTTGATGATCCACACATCCTCACGATCCCGATAGTTCAACGACCTGCCGTCGGCGTCCCTCTCCTGCGGTCCGTACCTGCAGTCGAGGTTGAACACCCTTTCACTGCCGGGCCTGGCCCAGTATAGAATGTGGTAGTGCGATGAAACATACTTCTTCCTGGTGTAGACGCCGAAGTTGTACTTCCATATGATGTGATTCACCTCGTAAAGATCCGTTTCTCTGAGGGCGGTCAGGACGTGATGCAGATTCGTGTAACCGGACACCAGGTAGATCTGGCCGCCCGGCCTGAGGATTCTCTCGGCTTCCTTGATCCAACGGAGACTAAAATCACCGTACTCTTCCCCGGGAATCTCCACGTAGCCGTCGACCACGAAGGATTCCTTGCGGTTGTAGTGAGTGTCAAGTTCATCCCCGGCGATGCCGTACGGGGGATCGGTGATGATCAGGTCGACGGATTCATCCGGTACATGCTTGCGCGCTCCGCTAATGCAGTCCATGTTGTAGAAATTGCTGTCGTGGATGCGTCTGTGCATAATCTCACCCCCGGAGGCAGCCAGACCGTGGCAAGCCAGTCTCCATCTTCCAGTGTACTAGCAGTGGGCACATTTCTCAATGAGATCCGAGGTTCAAATTGCACACGATGGAAAGTGCCGCTATAATAACGTGTATGGAAGGCGTAGTAGGAAAGTCTGACCATTTCGGAATCGGGAGGCGTCAATACATGAAACTGTGGAACCGTGCTGGTCGCCAGTGCACCCGGGACACTGCGCGCGCCGCTCTCGAACGGGCTCGCGAGCTGGGCATCAGCGATTTCGTCGTTGCCAGCAACACCGGGTACACAGTGGAGGAACTGCTGAGGGAGAAGGCCGAGGTTTGGCCAGAGTCGGATCTGAACATTGCAGCGGTCACTCATCATTCGGGTTTTCGCGAGCCGGGTGGCGACGAGATGAGTCCGGAGATGCGCGATTCTCTGCATGAGCGCGGGGTCTCGATCCTCACTGCGACCCATCTCTTTGCCAACATCGAGCGAGCCGTGACGTCCAAGTGGGGCGGGCTGTATCCCGGCGGGATTGTGTCGGCCACCCTGCGCATGTTCGGTCAGGGAATGAAAGTATGCTTTGAGATCGCCGCCATGGCCAAGGATGCAGCCATGGTACCTCACGACACTGAGGTCATGGTGCTCGGCGGCACCGGTGGAGGAGCGGACACTGCCGTGGTCATGAAGCCCGCTCACGCCAAGGACTTTTTCGACACGGAGCTTCTCGAAGTTGTCTGCTTTCCGCGAGACAGAAGCCGTTAGCAGGCGCGCCCCGCTGACTGGGGCCAAGATGCAGACTTGAAGTGAATTGCCTCTCTTCAGCGCTCTTCAATCTGTCTATACTGCACGATATGTGCTATAATTATGACAGGTACAGCGAAAGGCTTGGGAGGAGACCCTCAACTTCCTACCTGCCGAGTTGTTCTGGATGGGGGTTGCGATTTGAAGTTCAAAGTCGGGGATAGAGTTGTCTATCCAAGTCACGGTTCTGGAACGATCAAGTCCATCGAGAATCGAACCGTTCTGGGCACAAAGTGCCCGTACCTTGAGGTCACGCTCAAGGCCAGTGACATGCGGGTGATGATTCCGGTGGACGAGGCGGAGACCGTCGGTTTGCGCAAGGTCGTTGACCGAGATACGATCAATGAGTGCCTCGATATGCTACGGTCGCGACAGACCAAGATGTCCTCCAATTGGAACAGGCGTTTCCGGGCCAACACCGAGAAGATCAAGACCGGTGACATCTTCGAGGTGGCAGAGGTGGTGCGGAATCTCACCGCTCGCGATGAGGATCGCGGGCTGGCCACGTCGGAGCGCAAGATGCTGGACGAGACGAGGGAGATTCTCTGCAGTGAGATTGCCCTGGCCCTGGATATCGACCTGGAAGAGGCAAACCGGATCATTGATGAGGTCTTGTCGAACAATCCACATATTAGCGACTCTGAGTAGTACATAGCGAGCCGCTTCCGGTATCCGGGCGGCTCGCTATGTCTTATGCCCGGTGGCCCCGTCCCCGGGATTGGAAGCCTGACACACTGCGGGGGGCAGTCTCTTGTACAGATGGGGCGATTATGAGTTCAGCCTGGGCGAACTCTCCGGCGCCATGGGCGATTTTGGGACCTTCTTCCCGATCGCTGTCAGCTTCATAGTCGTCAATGGAATGCATCCGACGAACTTTTGGGTGGTCTTCGGCCTGACCAATATCCTGACCGGTCTCATATACCGCGCTCCCATGCCGCTGCAGCCCATGAAGGCAATCGCGGCAGTGGCCATCGCCAACAGCTGGGCTCCCGAGCTCATCTCAGCCACTGCCCTGTCGATGGGTCTCTTCTGGCTCCTGCTCAGCGGTTTCTCCGGGATTGACAGCGCTTTAAGGAAGACCCCGGAACCGGTGGTCAGGGGGATACAGCTGGCCCTGGGACTGAGCCTGGGATGGACCGGGCTCAAGATGATGATGCCGCACAGGTGGTGGCTCGGCGTGATTTCCCTGGGCATCATCTTCCATCTGAATCGCCGGCGGCGCCGCAACCCGGCACCCCTGGTGCTTCTGTCGCTGGGGGTGCTGGTCATGGCGGGCGATGAGGCGCTCAGGTGGAGTCTCACCCCTCCGGTCCTGCCGGCTCCCGTTCTTCCCAACCCTCTTCTCGCCTGGAAGGGATTCGCCCGCGCCGGGGCCGCACAGATACCTCTCACCCTGACCAACGCGGTGGTGGCGTGTGCCGCCCTACTGCGGGAATACTTCCCCCACAGAGACATTCCGGAGAGAAGGCTCATGCGAAATATGGGCGTGATGAATCTCGTGTCCTCCCTCTTCGGCAGCTTCCCCATGTGCCACGGTGCCGGCGGTCTGGCCAGTACTACTTCGGGGCCAGAACGGGAGGGGCCAATATCCTGGAGGGCACAGTAGAGGTCCTGCTCGGCGTGTTCTTCGGAACCGCGCTGCTGGGTTTCTTCTCGGAGTTTCCCGCCCCCATAATCGGGGCAATGATGATGATCGTGGGCGTGGAATTGGGTAGGTTCTCCCGGCAGCTGCGTCCGGCGGCGTGGCCGGCTGCGGGCGTCACTGTCGTGCTGAGCCTGATGTTCAATCTCGGTGTGGGTTTCGTCGCGGGATTGGCCACTGAACTGATCATTCGCTGAGTCCGACGGAGTACGGCTGATCGCCCGGATGCATGAGGGAAGAAATGGACGAGAGTGCACCGCTGCCGGGGGTGCAAAATTGACAATATCGGCGCCGGGGAGTTACACTTTAGTTGTCACTGATCACGGGAGTAGTTGGATGGCTGGTGCCACCCGCGGACTTCAAATCCGTTGACGGATGGGCCGAACCTGTCCGTGGTGGGTTCGATTCCCACATACTCCCGCCACTTTTCCCGCCTGCACTGAGGAGTTGATTTTGTGGTCAAGAGAAATGCTATGCTAAGAGAACTCAAGGATCTCTTCGAATGGGTTAGCTCCCGGTATGCCGATCAGAACGACAATCTGACAGCCAAGGACGTTCAGGAGCTACGTTTGAGGATCCGGAGCCTGCAGAGCCATCTGGAATAGGTCCCTGCTGCGCGACCTGTTTGGCCCGGACCGTTCGAAGGAAGGAGACCAGTCGTGCAGCGTTCTCTCCGGTACGGCGACGGGACGATAACACTGGATCTGCCCGATGAGTGGGCGGATGGTATGATTGTCGCCGCACCCCATTCTGCCAAAGATGTAGCGCGGCGCGACGAGGAGGAAATCATCAGGGCCGCTCTCCGCCGTCCCATTGACAGTGAACGCCTGGAGGACATGGTCAGGCCGGGAGAGAGCGTGTGCATTGTCACCAGTGACCTCACCCGCCCCATGCCTTCCGACAGAGTCCTTCCCGTCGTGCTCCGCAACCTCCTTGAGGCCGGGATCTCTGCCGATGACGTCACAGTGCTCTTCGCAATCGGAATCCACCGCCGCCAGACTCGGGCGGAACAGGTGAAGCTGGTCGGCGATGAGGTTGCCCGCCAGGTCCGCTGCGTCGACAGCGACCCCGACGACCTGGTTAATATGGGACGCACTGAGCTCGGCACTCCGGTGCACCTGACCCGGGTCGCGGCCGAGTCAGACCGCGTGATCTGCCTGGGAAATGTCGAGTTTCACTACTTCGCTGGCTACTCCGGGGGGTTGAAAGCCATACTGCCCGGGGTCTGCGGGCCCGAGACGGTGGCTGCCAATCACAGGATGATGACCGAGCCGACGGCCAGGGCCGGGGTGATTGATGGAAACCCGGTCCGGCGGGACATTGACTCTGTCATCGACCTGGTCAGGGTAGATTTCATCCTGAACGTGGTCATTGATGAAGATAAGCAGGTGGTGGGGGCATTTGCCGGCCACCCGTTCGCTGCTCACCGTCGAGCAGTTCAGTGCGTCGATGTCCGCAACCGGGTGGCAGTGGAAAACCCGGCGCACCTGGTGATCGCCAGTGCCGGTGGACACCCCAAGGATCTGGACCTGTACCAGGCGCAGAAGGCCCTGGACCATGCCGCATCCTTCGCCCTTCCGGGGGCGCCGATCGTCCTCGTGGCCCGGTGCTCCGAGGGCTACGGAAACAGGATCTTCGCCGAATGGTTGGGCGCAGCCGAATCTGCGGAAGCCGTGCTCACGCGGCTGAAGGAGGATTTCCAGCTCGGCGGCCACAAGGCGGCGGCTCTGGTCCAGACGGTCAGACGCAATCCCACCTGGCTGGTCTCTGACATGGAAGCCCCGCTGGTACGCGAAGCCTTCATGCAGCCCGTCGAGCTCAACCCGGAAGGATACCTGTACATTCCGGACGATGTCGCCCGGGCGGCCTCAGGTCTTTCCGCGACGGGCGACATCACCGTCCTCGTTCTCCCCGATGCACCCTCCGTGCTGCCGCTTCCTGCCATTCGCTGATTCCACGGCACGCCCAATCCCGGGATAGGATGACCCAGGTCCCTCGACGTCATCATTCTCGTGGATGTGTCGGGCACAGTCGGTACCCATAGACTCGGCGGTCTGCAGCGTGCCAAAGCGAGCAAGCTTATCAGCACGGAACTGAAGCCCAGCGCGGGCCTCATCGTACATGCCCAGGGCCAACATGCCGCGCGACGC
>JAWOBW010000050.1:0-3189 GCA_046484105.1 Bacillota bacterium | reverse complement strand
CGAACGAACACTCGACGCCTCCGGTCAGGTCGTCACTCCCGGCTTCATCGACATGCACTCCCACGCCGACCAGACACTGATGGTATATCCCGGGGCGGAGAACTTCCGCACCCAGGGAGTCACCACCGTCGTGGGGGGTAACTGCGGCTTCACCCTCGCTCCCCTCAACCATCACTACACCGCGGGCTTCTGGGAATGGAACTGGTGGAACGAGGTCAACCCCAGGAAGTACTACCAGGAACCTGTGGCCGACCTGGAAACCGCCAGAAGGGCCATGATGGAGCACGAGGGTGTGGACATGAATTGGCGCACTTTCGGCGAATTCCTCGAGACCCTGGACCGGACAGTACCCGCCCTCAACCTCGTCCCTCTGGTCGGACACAGCACCATCCGCACCGCCGTCATGGGCGAGGACTACCGCCGACACTGCACCCGCGAGGAGCTGTCAGAGATGGTGAACTGGGTGCGTGAGGCCATGGATGCCGGGGCGTTCGGCCTGTCCAACGGTCTCGACTACGCCCCGGGCGCCTACGCCTCCGACGAGGAGAACGTGGCGGTCGTCCGCGCGGCGGCCGAAAGAGGGGGCATGTTCGCCACCCACTGGAGGCGCACCGGCCTGCGCGAGGGCATGGGATCACCTGTACTGATCCGGGGCCTGAAGGAGGCCATCGACATCGCGCGCGAGGCTGATGCCGACCTGCTCCAGGTGTCTCACCTCCTGCCGGGCTACTCCGTCTTCCCGGAGACCCCCGACGAGATGCGCCGCGCGTCGGCCCATCACACCCTGGAGGTGCTCGACAGGGCGGTAGCATCGGGACTCAACGTCTACTGGGATGTGATTCCCAACACGGGCGGCGGAGTCCTCTCCCTGAAGTACACCGCGGCCCTTCTCAGCCCCTGGCTGGGAGAGGCCGGCAGCCTGGAACAGCTGTCCCGCAACCTGCGCGCACCCGATCTCAGGGCAGAGATCACCGAATACATCGAGGCGGGCAGGTGGTACAGTCTGAACCCACTCACAAACCCTGAGTGGGCCTCCGGCCTGATCATCAGTCATCACTGCAGCGAGGACATATGCGACCGGAGCCTGGCCCAGATTGCGCGCGACAGGAATGTGGGCACCCTCGAGGCACTCTTTGACCTTCTGGTCGAGGATCCCTTCACCAGGACTCGCTCGTCTGAGGGCTCCGAGGCGACACACCGGATCTTCTTCGAACACGGGCGGACCATGGTGGCCCTCGACACCTTCGCCATGGACACCTCCTACGATGTGACCGTCCCGCCCTATTTCCTTCCTCACCCGAATACCTTCGGCGGGATGCCCCGCTATTTTCAACGCCTGGGCATACCCACCCTGGGACTGGAGGAGGCGGTGCACAGGGTGACCGGACTCCCGGCCGAGGTTCTGGGCCTCAGCGACCGCGGGCAGATCGAACCGGGCAAGAGGGCCGACATTGCTGTCTTCTCTCCTGATGAATTCGAGAATACGGCAACTGCTGAGGAACCCCGCCAGTATGCGAGGGGAATCAGTCATCTTCTCATAAATGGAACCGTCTCCATCGAAGACGGAAACATGCTGCAGGAACGCAGCGGAGAGGTACTCCGCCGCTGACCAGGAGCCGGGCCGCCCAGAAGCCCAGAGCGGTCCGGCCTCCCAGACATTCACCGGTTCATGAATAACTCCAGCCCGTCTCCTCCTGCACCAGCTCACGGAAGGCGGAATGCAGCTTCTGGGCGATCGGTCCCGGGCGCCCCTCCCCTATGCTCTTTCCGTCCACCTCGCGAAGGGGCAGGATCTCCGAGTAAGTGTCGGCAAAGAACACATCCGAGGCGCCGAACATGTCATCCAGGGTGAAGGCCTCCTCGCGATACGCCAGGTTGAGGTTCTCCGCACACTCGAGAACGGCCGCCCGGGTGATCCCGGGCAGAACGTGATGATCCGCCGGGTGGGTGCGGATCACGCCGTCGATGACGCAGAACAGGCTGCTGACGGAGCCCTCCGTCACCGTCTCATCTTCCTCGTAGTGAATGGCGTCGTATCCTCCCCGATTCATCGCCTGGGTTCGAGACATGATATTGGGAAGCAGGGTCGTGGCCTTGACATCTCGCCTCGCCCAGCGAAGATCCGGCGCCGTGAAGGCGATGCCTCCCCGCTCATACGTACGCTCATGTAGGGGGGTGATCCCCCTGACCGTGGCAATGACAGTGGGCTGCAGATCACTGGGTATGACATGGTTCCGCGGTGACACCCCCCTGGTCACCTGCAGGTAGATGAAAGCTGTCTCCACGTGACTCCGGCGCGCCAGTTCGGCCAGGATTTCCTCCAGGTTCCCGGCGCGTTCAATATCCAACCCGATGACCTCGGCGCCCCGCCTCATCCGCGCCAGGTGCTGCTTCAACCGGAAGGGACGCCCGCCGTACAGACGCACCACCTCGTACAGACTGTCGCCGAACTGCAGGCCCCGGTCCTCGATGGGAACCATCGCCTCCTGTATGTGCATGAATTTCCCGTTCAGATAAGCTAGTTCCGGCATCATCATCCTCCTTCGTCATAGCATGTCTCCCCGGATAGAATTCTCCAGCCACCCCGCTCACACCTTCCGAAAGATACATCTCGCACTGGGGAAACACTATTGACGGGTGGGCGTATTAGGGTGTACCCTGATGATAGATACCCCCCATGGGTATCTATGAGGGGAGGATAATCATGGCCTCTGAACATTCAGGACGGGAAGAAGTCCAGTTGAGCGTCACCGGCATGACCTGTGCGGCGTGCGCTCAGAACGTGGAAAGGGCACTGAGGCGCACCGAGGGTGTGATTGACGCACAGGTCAACCTGGCCACCGGGCGAGCCCGCATCGTCTTTGATCCGGGAAAGGTGGACAGAGCCGATCTTTCAGCCGCAATCGAATCCACCGGTTACGGGGTGAAGCCGGAGGGCGAACGAATCCAGCTGAAGATTGAGAACATGTCCTGTGCCGCCTGCAGGGCGACGGTGGAGGAATCCCTGGCGAAGGTGGCGGGAGTGACAGACGTAAGCGTGAACCTTCTCGCCGGCAGGGCGGAAGTCCGCTACCGAGCGGGGGAGGTAACACCTGGGGATCTGATCCGCGCCGTGGAGGACGCCGGATACCCGGCCGAGCGCCTCGGTGAGGTCGAACGAGAGGACCGTTTCGCGGAGGAGGAGCAGCA
>JAWOBW010000256.1:0-6152 GCA_046484105.1 Bacillota bacterium | reverse complement strand
ATTCTGCGGGGCGTCACGC
Organism: Bacillota bacterium; assembly: GCA_046484105.1. Taxonomy (GTDB): domain Bacteria; phylum Bacillota; class Sulfobacillia; order SLMV01; family SLMV01; genus PWUC01. Next base: position 6,133 of record JAWOBW010000256.1, on the reverse strand, counting down.
CGATAGAATCGCACTCATCAACCGGTCGGTGATAGCCATCGGACCTCCGGCCGCGGTCCTGACGCACGACCGCATAGCGAGAACCTACCTTGGATACTGCAGTGCATCCGCTGATTGATATGCCGCCTTGGGAGATCACGGTGTCAGTCGGGCTCATGAACTCGGCGACTGTCGGGGGCAGTACGGCCCAATTGCTGGCCGCTGCCCTGCACGAGATGGGCGCGACCGTTGTCGGCGCCCTGATTGCGGCCATGATGACGGTGGTGAATTCGCTGCCCCCGGCGGTGGCGGGGCCCTTCCAGTTTCCATTCATGCAGCGAGCCCTGTTCGCCGCACTGCTGGTGGGATCAATCTGCGGGCTTCTCTCCTGTTACGTGGTGCTGAAGCGGTGGTCCCTCCTGGGAGACGCCATCTCCCACGCTGTGCTGCCCGGAGTCGCCCTGGCCCACCTGCTGGGCTGGCCCCTCTTCACCGGGGCCCTGATGAGCGGAATGGCCACCTCGACCGGAATTGGGATGATCGAGCGCAGCACCCGCATCAAGGAGGATGCAGCCATGGGCCTGATGCTGACGGGGTCCTTCGCACTGGGAATAGTCATGATCAGTCGGATTGGCACGTCAACTCACCTCATGCACATCCTGTTCGGGAATGTGTTGGGTGTGCGCACCCCCGCTCTCCTCCTCACTCTGTCAGCGGGAATCATCACCGCGGCGGCGGTTCTTCTGTACTACAAGGAGTTTCTCCTGTACAGCTTCGATCCGGTGCAGGCCAGAGTCCAGGGGATGAACACCGCAGCCATCCACTACGGCATGATGTTTCTGCTGACCCTGACCATCGTCGCCAGCCTGGAGACGGTGGGGATCATTCTGGTCGTGGCCATGCTCATAACCCCGGGTGCCACCGCCTATCTGCTGACTAACAGCCTGGCCCGCATGATGTAGATCGCCGCGGCGAGCGGCACTCTCTCCGCAGCCGTCGGGCTGCATCTGTCCTTCACATTCAACCTGGCATCGGGAGGAACCATCGTCCTGGTGTCAGTGGCGCTGTTTTCCGCAGCGTTCCTGGCGGCACCGGAACACGGGGTGCTGCCCAGATGGATTCGCCTCCGCAGCTGCCATCGCGACGAGTCAAGCCCGCGGTGACCCGCCGCCCTCCACCCGCCCGGCCTGATCACCACCGGCTGCGGTTTCCCGCGCGACGTCTACCCGACCGGGAGGCTGCGCCGACGCATCTGGACTCGGGATCATTGGGACGGGGAGGCGATCTGCGAAAATGACCGGCAAGAAAGCGAAAAGGCCCCCAGTCCGCGCGGGGACGGGGGCCCGGAGACTCTCTTCTAGAACAGGCCGCGAACCTTGCCCGTGTCCACATCGACATCCACTCTGCGGAAGGCCGGATTCGACCCGGTGCCCGGCATCAGGCTGATGGTGCCCGCGACCGGCACGACGAAGCCGGCACCCTTGTAGGTCAGAATGTCTCTGACGTAGAGCTTCCAGTCTTTAGGGACACCCTTCTTGTTCGGGTCGTCGGAGAGGCTCAGATGGGTTTTCACCATGCAGGTGCCCAGCTCAGCCATATCCGGATCCTTCTCCATCCTCTTCGCCTTCGCCAGGGCGTCGGCTGAGTACTCCACTCCATCCGCGCCGTATACCTCGGTGGCGATCAGTTCAATGCGCTCTCTCAGCGGAGTGTCCAGCTCATAGAGGAACTTGAAGTCATTGGGTTCCTCACAGGCCTCGATGACGGCATCCGCGAGCTCCAGGGCACCCTCTCCGCCGTGCTCCCAGTGGCGGGACTCCGCCACCCTGGCGCCTGCCTCCTCGACTATGCGCCGGACGGCCTTGATCTCATTGTCGGTGTCGGTGTGGAAGACGTTTATGCAGACGACCGGATTGACTCCCGACTTCTTGATGATGTTGATACAGTGGATCAGGTTCGCGCAGCCCTTCTCCACCCAGTCCACCCGCTCCTCCTGGTAGGCCGGATCCATGGGCTTTCCGGGCACCGGGGTGGGGGCCCCACCGTGGGCCTTGAGCGCCCGTATGGTGGCCACCAGCACCGCCGCGTGGGGAGTCAGACCGGACATACGGCACTTGAGATTCCAGAACTTCTCAAAGCCGATGTCGGCGCCGAAGCCCGACTCGGTGATGACGTAGTCGCTCAGCTTCAGGGCCACCCGGTCGGCCACGATGGAGGACTGCCCGATGGCAATGTTGGCAAAGGGACCGGCGTGCACGAAGACGGGCTGCCCCTCCAGTGTCTGCATGAGGTTGGGATTGATGGCCTCCACCATCCAGGCCGTCATGGCACCGTCGACCTCCAGGTCCGCGGTGGTGACGGGATTGCCTCTCTTGTCGTACGCCACGACGATGCGCCCCATCCGCTCCCTCATGTCCTTCAGGTCCTTGGCGACGGCGAGAATTGCCATTACCTCGGACGAGACCGCGATGGCAAAGCCGGATCTCATCATGAAACCATCCATCTTGCCGCCGAGGCCGATGACGATGTCCCGCAGCGCCTGGGCGCAGAAGTCGATGATCCACTTCATCTCCACATTGCGGGGATCGATGTTCAGTCGCTTCAGTTCGCGCCGCTCGAGGAACTTGTCGCTGTAGTTGAACTCGTGCTGCAGGCGGGCAGTCACGGCGACCATGGCCAGGTTGTGCGCGTTCATTATTGCATTGATGTCTCCGGTCAGTCCCAAGGAAAAGGGCGTCAGCGGAATGCACTGGGACAGGCCGCCGCCGGCAGCGGAGCCCTTTATGTTCATGGTGGGCCCACCCGACGGCTGTCGGATGGTCGCCATGACCCTCTTGCCCCGCAATCCCATCCCCTGCGTCAGACCCATGGTGGTGGTGGACTTCCCCTCCCCGAGGGGGGTGGGGGTTATGGCCGTCACGTTTATGTATTTGCCATCTGGCACGTCGGCGAGACGCTCCAGAACCGCTTTGTAGTCAACCTTGGCCACGTAATGGCCGTGGGGCAGCAGTTCTTCCTCTTCCAATCCCAGCTCCTCAGCCAGCTGGAAAACCTTCTTCATACGCGACTCTGCTTCTTCGGCAATCTCCCAGTCTTCATGCTTGGTCGGATCGAGACTCATAAGCTTCCCCCTCCTAGAAAAATGATGGTCTACACCCCGCTTCACCGGCTACCATTCACATATCCTGCAGGAGCTTCCGCGATCTCCAATCTCCACCTTACCATGTATGTTACCGAAGGATCAACGCGGGGAAAGCCTCCGCCGGAAAGCATCCACCCTCCTCGAAATGGCGCTCAAAAGCCCGTTCCGGTTCGGGGCCGGGATCCCCCACGCGACCTCACTGCGAGGGGCGGAGAGGGACACGTGTTGGGGCCAGTCGGCACCTGCCCACTGCCCCGGAACACCGGGGTCACACGGCCCTACGCGGGTCGGGCGGGGAATCCCTGGGACGGACCGACAGGGCTGGGGTGAGAGCCCACCCGACACATCTATTCCCTTCAGGCAGCCCAAATTAAACTTATCTTAGCTTCTTACGCGCCCTGAACCCCTATAATGAATACTTGAAGAGACATTTATCGGACAAGGGGGGATGTGCGTGTGAAGATGATAGAAGTGCAGAACGTGAGCAAGAAATACGGTGAGACCAATGCCGTGAACCAGCTCAGCTTCTCGGTCCCCAGGGGAGAAATCCTGGGTTTCCTCGGCCCCAACGGCGCCGGCAAGACCACCACCATGAGAATCATCACCGGCTTCATACCTCCCACCTCAGGGAGCGTCCGGGTCGACGGGCTCGACGTGCTGGAAGACCCGCTCGAGACCAAGAGCCGGATCGGGTACCTGCCGGAAAACTCACCGCTGTATCCGGAAATGACGGTGGCCCATTTCCTGTCCTTCATGGCCGAGATGAAGGATCTCAATCCGAAGACCATATCCCGGGAGATCGACAGAGTCGTCGAACAGCTGGAGCTGGGACCGGTGTACAACCGGCTGACGGGAAACTGCTCCCTCGGATACCGGCACCGCATCGGATTGGCCCAGGCGCTGTTGGGTGACCCGCCAGTCCTGATCCTGGACGAACCGACCTCGGGGCTCGACCCCAGACAGCGCATAGAGATCCGCGACCTGATCCGCAGCCTGGCGGGAGAGCGCACTGTCATCCTGAGCTCCCACGTCCTGCCCGAGGTTCAGCAGACCTGCGAGCGGGTGGTCATCATCAACAAGGGTGAACTGGTGGCGGAGGACACCCCCAGCGGTCTGGCGTCGCGGATGCAGGGACACACCGGTCTAAGGCTGGAGGCACGAGGCTCGAGCGACGTCATCTCCGGACTGCTGGCGGAGATTCCGGGAATTGACTCGGTCACCCTGGATTCGGAGAAGCAGAGCTCCGCCGTATTCTCGCTTGAGGTGTCACCGGACAGGGACGTTCGGGAAGACATCTTCAACGCGATGGCCGCCGCCAGCTGCCCGATACTTGAGTTCACCTCCGAGGGAGTGTCACTGGAGGACGTGTTCCTGCAGCTGACCACCGAAGACCCGGCAAAGGTGCCGGAGAGGGAGGAGGAAGATGCGGATGAATAAGGTCCTTTCAGTCGCCAGACGAGAAGTCAGCGCCTACCTCTATACACCCATGGCCTACGCCGTCATGGCCGGTTTTCTCCTGATCACTGGGTACTTCTTCTCCGTGTCCGTTCTCGGTTCACGCATGGCCAGCGTGCACTCGACACTGGGAAATGCGGGGCTGATCCTGGTCTTCGTGGCCCCCATCCTCACCATGCGTCTCTTGGCCGACGAGATGCAGCAGAGCACATCAGAGGTCCTCTTCACCACGCCAGTGACCACAAGTCAGGTCATTGCCGGGAAGTTCCTGGGGTCGCTCACCATTATCACTGCACTGATCGCGATCATGATGCTCTACCCTCTGGTACTGGACCACTTCGGAGATCCGGACTGGGGTGCAACCCTCTCCGCCTACCTGGGTCTGTGGCTCATGGCGGGGTCCTTCCTGGCCGCCGGGGTTTTCACCTCGTCCCTCACCGACAGTCAGCTGGTGGCCGGGGTGTCAGGAGTTGCACTGCTGCTGCTTCTGTGGGTCATAGACTGGGCCGGTTCGACTCTGGGCGAACCTCTTCAGTCCATCCTGTCCCACATCTCTGTCACCCAGCATTTCCTCGACTTCAACCGGGGAATCATCGACACCCAGCACATTGTCTTCTACATCACCCTGAGCACTGCCTTCCTGTTCCTGAGTGGAAGAGTCCTCGAGAGCCGGCAGTGGCGCTGAGAGAGGAGGGAGAAATCCTGTGAAAGACTTTACTCGCAAGATCAACTGGAGAACCGTCCTAGGGGCCCTGATCCTCATCGCTGCGGCCGTCACCATCTTCACCCTCATGATCTACGGCAGCCGTACCTCGGCGGCGCGGATATCGGGCTCGGTGACCATAGCCGCAGCCATCCTCTTTCTGGTGACGGGCGGCCTGCAGCAGCTGCAGTTCTTCCGTTCGCGGCAGTTCATGCGCGGCTCCGCCAGCAGCCTGTACGCGGTGGCCATCATCGGAATACTCGTCCTAGTGAATGTGGTCGCGGCCCAGACCAGCTGGCGGTGGGACGTCACCGCCACCGGTGAACACAGTCTGTCCGAACAGACACAGACCGTCCTGCGCGAACTCGAGGAGGATGTACACATCCTCGCCTTCTTCCCCGAGGGAAGTGAGATAGGTTACGAGGTCGAGGACCTGCTTCGGGAGTATCAATACCTGTCCAACCGCATCCACGTTCAGTTCATCGATCCGGAGAAGAAACCCGGCGTGGCGAGGGAGTACGAGGTCAGCAGCCCCTACACCACTGTGGTCGAAAGCGGGGGACAGCGCCGCACCATAAGCGGATACAACCTCTACGACATGTCAGCAGGCTACGACGATCCCTCTCAGATCATGTTCCGGGGTGAACAGGCCTTCACCCGGGCCATTATTGACCTGACCCAGAAGGTGGGGGCATCCGTCTACTTCATGACCGGTCACGGCGAGGCCGATCTGTATGAGGAATACAGCATCCTGAGAGCCTACATGGACGGCGAGGGATACCGTCCCTCCAGCTGGAATCCGGGCAGCGACGGTCCAATCCCGGAGGACGCCGACCTTATCGTGATCGCCGGCC
>JAWOBW010000246.1:0-3106 GCA_046484105.1 Bacillota bacterium | reverse complement strand
GCCAGCTGGATGTGTCGCGCCGGCCCTTCCATTGACAGAAGGGCGGCATCCTTACCCTCCTTCCACTGATCGTGGGACATGTTCGCCAGGAGTTTCACGTTTCTGACTGCAATCCACTCATCCACTTCGCACTCCGTCTGGTGTTCTTGTCGGCGCCAGACCCGGAGGAAGTCGCAGTCCACGGGATGTTGGCCTCCGTCCCGCAGCCCCTTCGGAACTATTTCCTCCCTGGCCACATGATAGCAGGTCAGTATGCTGCCCTGTTCATCCACCACTACCCCCCCGGCATGACCTTCCATGCGAACTATCTCAAAGGTGGGAAAGTCCTCAGCCTCGCTCAACTTGTGCAGGATTTCGTAGGTGCCGGGCTGCAGGGTTTCTCCCTTCATTTCGGTGGAGCTGTCGGGAGATAGTCCCCCGCGCAGGCCGCCCAGTTCCTCGACGCTGAGTACGACCTGCCAGAGTACTACACCCTCATCCAGAAAGAAGCGCCGCCTTTCAAAGGGCAGGCGAAGACGGTTGACGGCTTTCTGATCTTCCAGCACGGTGACGTGAAAGTAAATGGGGACCGATATCTTCACGAGACAGGACACGACTTCATGCACCGGAAACGGTGTTGCGATGTCCCGGGGGCGGTAAAGACCTTCCAAGTCAACACCTCCCAAATTGGATAGATTCATTCTGCAGTATACTTTCGCCTCATTTCGAATTGTTCCTGTCATCCCATTCGAATCCCGTGACTGGCGGCAGCGTTGGCGGAGGTGCGACCTGGGTGATCAGGTCCGCCGTCGGCCGCATCATCTCCCGGTTCAGCCGTTCCAGCGGATTGGTGGACCGGATCCGCTTCCAGCAGCTCTTCGGGAAGTGCATGTGGGCGAGCATATCCTTGCCCGCCTCCTCCAGGAGATACGCCGCCCTCGGAAGACTGTCACCGAACCTCCGAAAACCCTGACGCGCTCATCCAGCAGCCCATTGTTGATGCGAGATACCTGTGACTTATCCATGCCCTCCAGCCCCAGCTCTTCACCATTCGCTCCATCCTACGGGTTTGGCTCTTCCTGCTGCAACCACCAGCGGGCTTACTTTGACCCTCACCCCGCTCAGCACAAGACCCAATTTCCACCACTATCTAAGAGTGCGACCAGAGAGGTGTTTAGGGAGGCGACAAGACAGTCGACAAGCTCATCTTTGCCAGCGGGTGCATGTCCCGTCCGGGGAACTACCGGGAGGCCCGGTCGCAGACTGGCGGCTGGGGCGGGAAACGGCTACAGGATGCGCTCCCTTGTTGGCCCATACCCCCTTTAGTATAATGATATCGATTGTCTCGCGCTTCTCATTGAAGGGGGGGTCTCATGTTGTCAGTACCGGATAACGAGGGATGTGACAGAGTCTCCGATACAACCGGTGAGGACGAATGCGTCCTGACCGAGATCATCTGCGGAATGGACGGCGTCACCGAGGGCGGCACAGTGAGGATCTCCAACGACGTGCTCGCCATCATAGCCGGCATCGCCACCAGTGAGATTGATGGTGTGACGGGTATGGCCAGCAGTCTGGTGGAGAGCATTTCCGAGAAATTCGGCCGTCATGACCTCGGCCGGGGAATCAAGGTGGAGACCCAGGAGGACGAGGTCCGCGTCGACGTCTTCGTCAACGTGCAATACGGATGCAGGATACCCGATGTTGCCCGCTCAGTTCAGATCAATGTGAAGGAAGCCATAGAGAATATGACCGACCTGCAGGTGAAGACCGTCAACGTTCACGTTCAGGAAGTGGTGTTTTCTCCCTGTGGCGAAGAGGAAGATGAGGAATGAAGGATAGCCGGTCCGAATCAGGAGGGTTGTCTCCTCTTGTTAGAGGTGTCCTGTGGGGCGGGATCCTGACTCTGGGAGCGTCGTTCTTTCTGAGGGGATGCGTCAGGCGTCGGGCCGTTCTGATCGGCGAGACCGAGCTGGGGGAGATTAGAATATCACGCGAGGCGATGCAGGATCTGATCGCCGCATATTGTCAACAGGTCGAGGGCGTATCTGGTGTTCGCGCCAGGGCGATGAGAAGGGGTTCGAGGACGGTCATAGACCTCGAAATATCCGTGGGTGACGGGATGAACGTCGCCTCCACCGTCGGCCAACTGGTGAGTGCATTGTATCAGAAGATGGAGGATGTGCTCAGGTTGGGGCCGGGGAACATGACCGTGGTTCTGAGTCAGATACGAGTGTCCTGATAGGGAGATGGCTGCAGCAGATTATGTCGAGAAGAAAGGCTAGGATATCGGCTCTGGAGACATTGTTTGAGATCGAGTCGCGGGGAGCGGGCACTCTGACCCCGGATTCGATGGCGGGTATCTGCGATGAGGCACTCCAGCGCAACGGAGTCGCTGTCGGGGAATATCGCGACTTCGCTGCGTCCTTGGTGCGTGGGACCTGGGAGCACAGGGCGGAGTACGACGAGGGCATCGCGTGCAGTTCGCACAGCTGGTCACTGCACCGCATCGGAAGGGTGGAGACGGCCATCATGCGCATGGCACTGCACGAGATGAAGCGCATGTCCACTCCTCCCAGTGTGGCCATCAATGAGGCAGTTGAACTCACGAAGCGCTACGCCTCTGAGCGGGCAGCATCCTTCGTCAACGGTATTCTGGGTTCGCTGGTGGCGGATATCCAGGTTGAGGAATGAGGCGACTCGGGAGGAAGAGGTGAAAAGGGTTCATGTACCGTATCCTGAAGAAGCGTGATCTTACCCCAGTTACCAAGCTCTTTGTCGTCGATGCTCCACTGGTCACACGACACGTGAAGCCGGGTCATTTTGTCATCGTTCGAACCGGTGACGGCGGCGAGCGCATACCCCTGACGGTGGCTGACTTCGATCGCGACGAGGGGACTGTCACCATAGTGGTGCAGGAAGTCGGGAAGACCTCGGCCGAGATCAACCTGTTGCAGGAGGGAGACGCTTTCTCGGATTTTGTCGGGCCTCTGGGGAAGGAGGCGCCGATGGCCGAATCCGGCCGGATCGTGTGCGTCGGGGGTGGATTCGGCGTCGCCCCCATTTACCCCATCGCCAAGGAGCTGAGTAAGAGAGAGGCCGTCGAGGTTACCTCCATCATCGGGGC
>JAWOBW010000224.1:0-4187 GCA_046484105.1 Bacillota bacterium | reverse complement strand
GAGAGACTGGTGCTTATGAGAATGGGCGGCAGTATATTCGGAATCAGGTGATGCCATATGATGTGTCCGTCGCCGGCGCCGATCACCCGCGACGCCCGCATGAAGCCGCGATCCTTCAGCGATAGCACCTCGCCACGGGCGAGCCGGGCGGTGCCGGTCCAGCCGCTCAGCGACAGCGCGACCACCACCGTGGTGAGACCGCGCCCCATGATGACCGCCAGCACCAGGGCGATCACCACCGGGGGAAAGGCCATGAACAGGTCCACCACTCGCATCACCGCCGTGTCAACAGTTCCCCCGAGATAACCGGCCAGGATGCCCACCATCATGCCGAGGACCGTGGCCACTACAGACACGGTCAGACCCACCCTGAGGGAGATACCGGCGCCGCTGATCACCCGGCTGAAGACATCCCGTCCAAAGGAATCAGTGCCGAAGAGGTGATCCCCGGATGGTGCTTCCAGGACGCGACTGTAGTTGACCTCCGCTGGCCCGTAGGGGACAATGCCCGCGGCCAGAATGCCCACCAGTATAAAGGCCAAGACAATGATCGCCCCGGCAACGGACAGGGAGTTCGACGTGAATACCTTGAACGTGTAACGAAGGGCACTCCGCCGCGAAGTCTCGGCCGGGGCGGCCTGCGTGTTCGCCATTGTACCTCACCTCCAGAACTAGTACTGAACCCGCGGATCCAGGACGGCGTACAGAAGATCCACCGCCAGGTTGGCCAGTACATACACAACACCCATGAAAATGATGAAGCCCTGAATGGGCGCATATTCCATCACATTTAGCGACTGGACCGCGTACCTTCCCAGGCCCGGCCAGGCAAATACTGTTTCAATGAACACAACCCCACCCATCAGCTGCGCCAGGAACAGCCCCAGCATCGTCATCACCGGTCGGACTGCATTGCGCAGCGCATACAACCAGATCACGCGCGACCGGCGCACGCCGCATGAGTGGGCAAACTTGATGTAATCCTGCTGCAGAACCTCCAGCATCCCGCCGCGGGTCAGCCGGCAGATCATGGCCAGAAAGGAGAAGGCCAGGACAGTGACCGGCAGCACCAGATGGGACAGCGCATCGGCGAAGAGCGACCAGTCGCGGAGGATCACCGCATCTACCAGGAGCAGACCCGTGATCGACGCCGGCACCGATCCCGTGAGGCGGCCCAGAGGAGGCGGGGCCCAGCCGAGGAGATAGTAAAACACGAATATCGCGATCAGGCCAATCCAAAAGGCGGGCGCGGCTATGCCCACTATGGAAATGGCCCGGGATATGTGATCGGTGAGGCGATTCTTGTGCAGCGCTGACACCACCCCCAGACCGATGCCCACGACGGTGGCCAATCCCAGGCTGAGCACCGCCAGTTCCACTGTCGCGGGCAGGCGCAGCCTGAACTCATCGAGTACGGTACGCCCCGTGTGACGCGAGAACCCGAGATCACCCCGCAACAGGTCCCTGATGTAGCGGAAGTACTGGACGTGATAAGGCTCGTTGAGCCCCATGCGCTCCCTTGCTCGTTCGATATCGGCCATGCTGGCCTGCGGCGGCATCAGCATCATCACCGGATCCGCCGGCGCTATTCGCACCAGGACGAATGCCAGCAATGATGTCCCGATCAGGACGAACACCAGCAGGATCAGGCGCCTGGCCAGGTAGTCTCCCAGACCCATAGTTGTATCCCCCCATGGACTCATCTGCGAAAACGACGCCGCGCGTCGTGCACCTCAGCGCCGCTTTGGGAGGGCGCAGGCCCCCCCAAAGCGGAAGTTCAGCCTACTCGATCCTCAGATCGTCGAAGCGGATGAGGTTGTCCGAGTAGTGGACATACCCCTGGACCGACTTGTTCATGCCGTACACCACAGAGCCCTCGTAGATCACAGCATACACCATTTCATCCGCGAGAATCTGCTGTGCCTCGCGCAGGTACTCGTTGCGCTGCTCGACATCCATCTCCACCCGGGCCAGCTCGATCAGCTCGTCCAGCTCGTCGTTCTCGAGACGAACCCAGTTGCCGCGATTGAACTCGCTGGAGTGCGCGATGGCGTCGATGAGATCCACCGGATCACCCGTTCGGGACCACCAGGACACGAAGAACAGGCCGAATTCTCCCTCTCGACCCGCCGGGAAATAAGTGGCGCCAGACTGGGGGCTGACCTCCATGTCCACGCCGATCTTCGCCAGTTCCGCCTGCAGCATGGTTCCTATCTGCACGAACTGCTCGGCAGTCGAGGAATTCCAGGTGATCTGGAGGCCGTCACCGTAGCCCGCTTCCTCGAGAAGCTCGGCAGCCCTGTCCAGATCGTACTCGTAGTCGTAGACGGGAACGAAGGCGGCCATGTCACTGGTCAGAATCGACCGGGCCCGCACGCTGTACCGCTCACCGCCCAGCACCACGTTGAGGATGTCCTCGTAGGGAATGGCGTGGGCGATGGCCTCGCGCACCCTGCGGTCGTCAAACGGGGGTTTGGCCACGTTCATGCCCACGTAGAATATGCGCGTCGTCGACGGTCGGACCACCAGATCGATGTCGGGGTTCTGGTCTAAAGCCTCATAGTTGACCTTCTCGGGTGAGACATTGATGTCTATGTCTCCCCTCTCCAGCAGGACGCGCCGACTCGAGGCCTCATCCACCACCTGGATGCTGACCTCGTCTATAGCCGGCCTGCCACCCCAGTAGTCGTCGTTGGCCTCGAACCGCACATAATCACTCATCTGCTCCAGCATGACGTAGGGGCCGGTGCCGATCAGGTTTGACCCGAGCCACTGCATCTGGGCGTCCGGATCCTCGCCGGCCTCGCGCAGGATTGCCTCCTTGCTCATGATGCATGTGTGATACGTGCTCAGCTGCTGCAGGAAGATGGGCTCGACCCGGTTCAGGTGGAACTTCACCGTGTGCGAGTCCACCACTTCAACCTCGGAGATCACCGAGCTGAAATAGTCGGCGGCCGCGCCCACTGTCAGGACGAGATCAAAGGTGAACTCCACATCGTCGGCCGTGAGTGAACTTCCGTCGTGGAACTCCACTCCCTCTCTGAGGTTAAAGGTGTAGGTGAGATCGTCATCGGAGATCTCCCAGTCAGTCGCCAGGCCCGGTTCCACATTGTCGGTGTCCTCGACCAGGTACCCGGCCGGTCCCATGTGATGCGCCTTCTGCACCAGGGTATCGTGCACGTTGATTGCCACCCAGCAGGCAGTCAGGTGAAGTCCAACCAGGGGGTTGACATCACCCATGGCACCGGAGGCAGCCATCACTAGGGATGTGGGGCCGGTCGGCTCTTCTGGCTCCTCAGTCTCCTCGGTCTCCTCCGGCTCTTCCGTCTCTTCACCTTCCGGCTCTTCACCCGGCGCACCGGTGCACGCCCCGAGCAGAAGCGTCACCATCGCGATGACCAGCAGCAGCGCCAAGACTCGTTGCCATTTCATCAGTTTCTCCCCTTTCTTCATCCGTTGCTACCTCTGCAAACAAGAGATGTCCCCGTCTCAGGAGCCGCTCTCACCGGGAAAAACAATGGTGTCCCCGGTGTAAAAGCCCATCCACCGCTCACCCAGCACGTCACTGAGCAGCTTTTCGCCTTCCCAGCCCGTGCAGTGCCCCGAGTAGACGACCAGACCCTCGCGTTCCGCCAGGGCCTCGGCCGTCCTCCGCCGCAGCTCCGGGCTCTTGTCGATCAGGTGAAATCCACCCATCAGCCCCCTCAGCGGTGACCCGGGGTGCAGCGATTCGGCCGAGATGACGGTGTTGACCACGCCCGCGTGACTGCATCCGGTGAGCACAACCTGCCCGTAGTCGCCCAGGTCGAAAATCAGCGCCATGTCGTCCAACTCTTCGTCCTCGACCATCGCCCCGTCCTCGACAACGTAGACGTTCTCCTCTGCCGACTCGAATTCGGTCTTCCTGTCAATGGTTCCCGACGTCCAGATCCCCGGATAGATCTCCGCAGGTTCCTGCAGCAGCAGCAGCCGTGACGGCGGCAGCGCCTCCAGGACCCCGGATTCCAGGCCTATGTACCTGAGGCCTGAACTGGTGCTGAACACCTTCCGCGTCACCTCTGGATGGGCAATGACACTGAAGCGGCCTCCCTCGGCCTCAACTAGCTGGCGAAGCCCCCCGGTGTGATCGTAGTGGGCATGACTGAGCACCAGCGCATCAATGCTGTTCACCCGCACGCCCAGCTGGG
>JAWOBW010000212.1:0-5889 GCA_046484105.1 Bacillota bacterium | reverse complement strand
TCCGCCGCGCCATATAGCCGCCTGACACCGAAGAGGCCTGCGCGATACGGTCCCTTCACCGCCAGTTGGTCCCCCTCGCCGGCCAGGAAGGCGGTCTTCGGTCCCCGCACCTGGAATACGATCGTGAATTCCTGCTCATCCAGGTCTGCGCTGCACACCGCCATGGGACAGGCGAAGACCTCGTCATCCTCCGGGCGCCTCACCATGACGAAGCTCCCCGGCCTCTGCAGTTCGGCATCCCAGGACTGAGGCGTCATCAATCTGACCAGGTGAAGGTCGTGCCCGATCACCTCCCGGCGGAGCACGGGTGTATTCAGGAAGGTCCTCGCCCTCACCGGTCCCCGGTGGCGAAAGCGCTGGTCATACACGCAGACCCCCGACCACAGACAGAAGTCACAGCTGCCGTCTCCGCCGATCACCGGGCACACCGGGCAGTATCCCTGCTGGCCGGAGACGCACAGGCACCAGGCGGACCCGGCATCGTGGCAGCGGATCGCGTATTGCTTCTCGGTCTGCAACACAGACATCCCCCCAGTTCTCGAACTGCCGAGTGCAGTATCAAAATATGAGAACTGGGGGGCTTGCGTGTCTGGGCCGCAGTCGCCATCGAGTTTTTGCGAAGAGGAGATGCGGCCCGCCCGCGGCACCCCTCCGCCTTCCCGTATCTCCCTAAGAACCTGGCTTTCGCAGCGGAATCCTCACGCGCGCTCTCGCCGTGACATCGTTCTCGTCCCGGAGTTCGAAGCAGATGATGCCCCTGTCGGAGTCGATCAGGCTCCAGGTATCCTCGATGAGCTTGTGGTCGAAGGTGATCCACTCTCCGTCCAGTCTCTCAGTTATCTCGGGTTCGCGAAAACCGGCTGACTCCAGCTCTTCTCCCCCGCCGTCCATCAGCACCAGGAGCAACCGCCCCCGCTCTCGGTTGTATCTGCCCTGCACGAAGACCAGGTGCTGATTGTGCGCGTAGTAGCTCCTGGTCTCCGTCACCTCAAGTATTCCGGGCAGCACCTCTCGCCTCTGGCGGAGAACGACCGCTCCGTGCGCATCTTCTGTGACCAGGTCCTCTTCAAATCCGTGTTCGACCACAATTTCGGGAGGGTCTCCCGCGGCAATGCACGCGCCCAGGATGCCGACCGCTATGACTGCGGCCAGCAGTTTCACCTGCACCGTTCCGTCACCTCCCATGATCGCCTCCTTCTCCGCCGACCCGCCTTCTTTCCGAACAGTTGGACGCCGGGAGTGGTTGAAAGTTCCAGTGGCGGGCTGCCCCCCGCCGCGAGTGCCGTCTCCGCCGTGGCGTACTGATGACGGTCATCGGGGACGAGTCGTGAGACGACATCACCACCGCTCACATTGTGCCTGCCGGTTCACGGTACCAGGTCGGAACACAGGTACTGAACCCGTTGTAGCACTCCGCCACCCGGCGAGCGTTGCAGAGCATCGCCTGCAGCTCATCTGCACCGAAATCCGCGGCCCAGGGAATCGAGGCCAGCAGGTTGGTCGCATTGTACAGACACATCAGCCGGAAGAAATCAGCCGGCACGCAGCCGTCGAAGTAACCGTGCAGCTGCCCCAGAGCGAAGGGTACGCTGCACCTCCAGCTGAAGACGAATCGATCGTATTCCTCCCAGGGATCGCCCGCGCTGCACCGGTCAAAATCGATGACTCCCAGCCGCATCCCGGGTGTGACCAGCATGTTGCCGGTGTGATAGTCGCCGTGCTGCAGGCTCTGTGGGCGACCTTCCAGGTGCGTCGTGCTGCTGCACAGAAACTCGATGATGCTCTCCTCACAGGGAACACGAACCTCACACTTCAGGTACCGGTCGATGACCGATTCTATCTTGCGTCCGTAGCGCTCGCTCCAGGCATTCTCTCCGTCGGGTGCGGGCAGGGAGTGCATCTGCCGCAGTATCCCCCCAGCGCAGACCCCCAGTTGATATTGCTGCTCATCCGCCAGCTCTGGCAGGACGGCCTCAGCCTCGCGGCCGTCCACCCAGGTCAGCAGGGTGTACACCCTCGAGCCCCCATCGCACCGGCCGAAGTCCACCGGTCTGGGCATGACTATGTCCAGACCGGCAAAGCGGGTAATGCGACCGTATTCTAGCTTCTTTCTGTGATACTGTTCAGGGCGCGCGACCCGCAGCAGGAGCCTGCTGCCGGAGGCGTCCTCGATGTAGAACTTCTGGTCCTTCGACCAGCCCCGATTCAGCGGGTGGACTGTCACCCAATCGGCAAAGCCGGGAATATCTCGCAGGAGCTGTGGGCTGACCATGATCAACCTCCCTCGTCCGCCTGAACCGGCGCTTCCTCAGGATCGCCTCACAATAATACCCCAGATGTGCTGCCGACTGCTCCGATGCGCCGTCATCCTTCCTTCAGGAGAAACACTTCTCGTTGCTGGCAGGAAGTGGTGATCGCCGCGCCGAACCGGGAAATATGTCCACTCGCTCCTTGACTGGGGCGGGTGTTCACCGACAACCCACAGTTCGGGAGGGCATTGCCATGCGCTTTGTCATCGGCAAGATCAGCCACGAGAGCAACACCTTCAGCGTCATACCGACCGACCTGGCAGCCTTTGCCGAAAGAGGCCTCTACCGCGGTGACGATATATTCGCCGCCTTCGACGACACTAACACCCCGCTGGGCGGCTTTCTCGCCGGTGCGGCCGCAGAGGGAGTGGAGCTGATTTCCACCATCGCCGCCGACGCCACCCCCGCGGGCCCCGTCACCCGCGCCGCCTTTTTGGCGCTCCTTGATGACCTGGTGAGCGGCGTCAGGACGGCGGGTACTATTGACGCGGTGCTGCTGCAGTTGCACGGGGCCATGGTGACCGAGGACTGTGAGGACGGCGAGGGTGTCATTCTGTCCGCCGTCCGTGACGCGGTAGGGCCGCACGTTCCCGTCGTGACCACCCTTGACCTGCACGGAAATGTCACCGATCAGATGATTGCGCAGGCCACCGCCCTCTTCGGATACGACACCAACCCGCACATCGACGGCTTTCAACGGGGGCTCGAGGCCTTCAACGCAGCCGTCAGGATCGTGAAGGGTCAGTCTAGGCCCGTCATGGCCAAAGCCCAACCGCCCATCATGCCTCACCCGCTCCGGGTCCGGACCGACACCGGCCCGCTGGTGGAGCTGTTCGAAAGAGCGCGGAAGTGGGAAGCGCATCCCGCGGTGATCAACGTATCGGTCTTCGGCGGCTGGCCCCACGTTGATGTGCGCGATGCGGGACTGTCCTGCGTCGCCGTCACTGAGAACGACCCGCAGCTGGCGCGCAGGATCGCCCGCGACATCTCCCAACTGGCCCTGAATCGGCTGCCCGAGTTCCTTCCGGGGATTCTGGTGCCGATAGAAGATGCCGTCAGGCGCGCGGTGGAGGCACCTGCGGGTCCAGTCATCCTGGCAGAGATCGGCGACAGCCCCGCCGGAGGCAGTTCCGGCGACGGCACCTTCACTCTCCGCGCCCTGCTCGATGCCGGCGCGGCCGACGCCGCCATTGTCCTCCGGGACGCCGACGCGGTGGCAGAGGCGTGCCGGAGGGGCGTGAGGAGCCCCCTTGCCGCCGAGGTGGGCGGGAAGACGGACCGGTTTCACGGCAACCCGGTCCGGGTGGAGGGAATCGTCAGAGCATTGACCGACGGCGTCTACCGGAATCGGGGACCGATGGCCACTGGCGTGGAAGTGGACCTAGGGCGAAACGCGGTGCTCAGGGTCGGCGACGACTTCGACATCCTGCTGACGGAGAGGAGAATATCGCCCGTCGATCCGGAGGTGTTCCGCCAGGCCGGCATAGAACCCTCGCACAAGAAGATCCTGGTACTCAAGTCAGGCGGGCACTTTCGCGCCGCATACACCTCCATGGCGGCGGAGATAATCGACGTGGACACCCCCGGCGTGACCGCGGCGGATCTGACCTGCTTTCACTATGAGAAAGTCAGGCGTCCCGTCTTCCCACTCGACAAGTCCGTCGGCCCGTGACCCCCGGGGGAGGCGGCCTCACAACCGTCTCCCCACCCGCGGAGGCGCCGGCCCCCCGCCTGATCCACGACACATTCACCCCGCCCGATGGTCCAGCGGGACGGTCGAGGCGGCGGCGAGCGCCCGAGTGCGGACGCCGAGGTCCGGCCGGAGACGAACGGGGCCTACTCCTCGATGCCCCGGCGGGCCCCCAGTCCCCGCCTCCAGTAGTGCTTGACCTCGCGCATCTCAGTCACCAGGTCGGCCACTTCCAGCAGCTCCTCCGGCGCATTGCGGCCGGTCAGCACCAGTTCCACCCCGTCCGGTCGCCCGCGCACCACCTCCAGCACCCGGTCGAGGGAGACCAGCTCGAAGTGCAGTGCCACGTTGATCTCGTCCAGTATGATGATGTCAGCGGTTCTCTCCCGCATGGCCCACTCGGCCCGGGCCAGTCCCTCCTCGGCACCCCTGACCAGTTCCTCCGGCGGTGAGCCCGGCGCAAATACCCGCACATCCTCACCCATGGAGGCCCGGGTCTCGGGATCGATCTCCCCCTCCCGCGCCACGAAGTAGGGCTTGCCCACCTGCACGATGCTCAGTTCGGGCCTGAGCCTACCCGCCGCGAGATGTTCCCCGTAGCCCCATCTTTTCATGAACTGGATCATCAGGACCCGCAGTCCTCGCCCAACCGCCCGCATTGCCAGCCCCAGGGCGGCCGTGGTCTTGCCCTTGCCGTTTCCCGTGTATACCTGCACCGCCCCGTCACCCAGATACCCGCGGGCGGCTTTCTCTGCTGCACTCATGGGATTCTCCCTTCGCAGACACGTGCATCCGGCAGCTGCGGCTCAGCTGCACACGGCCCGACGAGAGCTATTCAGAAGCAGACTGATTGACCTTTTCGTATCGCACTATGAAGGATTGCAGAAGATCCCGGTTGCTGGTCAGGGTCCTCACCCAGCTGTCGAGGAACTGCCGCCCCTCGGAGGTCACCTGATACACCTTGCGAGCCGGCCCCCTGCCGCTGGTGTCCCAGTTCGACTGGATGAAACCGTCCCCCTCGAGCTTCTGCAGGTTCCGATAGATGCCGCCCGGGTCGGAGTCTTCCAGTCCGAAATCACTCAACCTTCCCGCCAGCTCGTAGCCGTGTGCGGGCTTCTCCAGAAGCAGCAGCAATAGCGTCGGCTGTAGGAAACCGTGCAGGATGCACCCCTGTCCCGGGTGATGAAAGTGACATTTCTTCTTTTTCTTGCAGTGAGGATCAGTCAATAGGAACCCATCCCATCGCCTGGGGTTACTCTTAGTCTATGGGGAGACCCCTGCCCTGTCAACGCGGCAGGAATAATATGCCATATCCCGCCCGGGCCATCGCCTGATTGACGCGGAAGCCCCCAGGACAGCCATCACCGATCTCGTCCTCACGCCGGCGATCCATTCCCCCGATTCGCCCTGCGGCGGAGCAAGAACCAGACGGTTGCCGCAATCAACAGCAGCAGCGCCAGCGCCAGCACCGGCCACAGGATCAGGGGAACAGTATCCACCTGCCTCTGCCTGCCCGCCGGCTGGGCGTACTGGGCCGGAATCTCCGGATGGCCTTCAGGTCCGGCGGGCATGGCGGCAAGATAGTCGGTGACCGCCTCCCACGCGGTCAGCGGCCGGCCCTCGCGGTGGACGATCAGGCTCGCCGGGTCGGCAACTGGCTGCCCACTGCGGTCTCTCGGCTGCACCGCGAGCCGCGGAAGCATGTCTCCCACCATAGGGATGAAGGAGGCGATGTAGATGTCACTGACCACGTGGTAAAGCTGCTCGTCCTTCCAGTCCAGGGGGACATAGTCATCGCCAGTCATCGCGGGGTCATCTCCCACGTATCGCTCGGCGGTGAGGACGGCCCGGTAGGTGGGAACCGGCTTGTCCACCAGGGGAAGCCAGAGC
>JAWOBW010000166.1:0-8154 GCA_046484105.1 Bacillota bacterium | reverse complement strand
CGGGTGGGAACGGATGATGAGAGTATTCTGGCGGGTTGCCGGGAGCTGCTCAATGACCCGGTCCTCCACCGGCGCATGTCGGGCGCGCGAAACCCCTACGGGGACGGGCGCGCTGCCGTCCGAATCGCCGATGCGCTGGAATGGCACTGGGGGCTGCGGCCCGGACCCGTGCGGCAATTTGAGGACCCGGACTGAATCGGAGGAGGTGTAGCTTTGGACCTGACGTATATGTGGCCCCTGTTCAACCTGGTGCTGCTGGCCGTCCTGGCCTTCCACTTCGGAAGGAAGCCCGTGGCCCGATTCATCAGGTCATACGAGCAGGATGTGGATGAGAGCCTGGACCAGGCTGAGAAGAACAGACAGGAGGCCGAGGAGCGGCTGGAGGACTGCCGCAGACGCTGGAAGAGCATTGACGCCGAGGTGGAGCGGATGCAGCGCCGGGGCGAGGAGGCCGGAGAGGAGTCTCTCAGGCGGGCCCTGCAGCGGGCTCAGGACGAGGAGGAACACCTCAAGTCCCGGGTGACTGACACCATTGAGCGGGACCGGGACCGGGCCCTGACCGAGCTGCGCGAGAGGATGGCGGACATTCTGGTCAGATCGGTGTCTGATTCGATGGCGAAACTGGTGACGCCCGAGGATCACCGGCACATCTCGCGTCGCTTCATCGCTGAGGTGGGGGATGACTCATGAGTCTGAGCGTGGCGGAGAAGTACGGAAGTATTCTGCATGAGTGGTGCACCGAACGCGACGTCATCGAGGACGTGGACGAGTCCCTGGCGCAGGTGGAGGCTCTCGTCGAAAAGAGCGAGGAGTTTCGCTTCGTGTGGCTGAACCCGGTGATCGCCCCCGGGATCAAGGGGAGGATTCTGGCGACAGTCCTTGAGGACGAGATCCCGTCCGCCCTGTGGAACTTCCTGCTGTTGTTGATCGAGCGGGGGCGTGAGGACATGCTGGGGGCCATAGCGGAGCAGTTCCGCGAGCGGGTGCTCGAATCGCGGGGCGTCAGGGCGGCCGACGTCTACACGGCGATGGAACTTCCCCCGGAGGTGACCGAGGAGCTGCGCGAGGTTCTCTGCCGGCGGGAGGCGGCCGAGGTGCTGCTGAGACAACATCACGATCCCTCCCTGCTGGGGGGACTGGTGATCAGGATAGACGACTTGAAAATGGACGGCAGCCTGAAGGGGCGACTGCGCAACATACGCAAGGTTCTTTCTGCTGCCTCTGATCGACAGATGCCGATGGGAAGGGATGAGAACCGTTGAGTGTTAGGATAGATGAGGTCAGTTCCATTTTGCGCCAGCAGCTGGAGAGCTACGAAATAAAGGTTGATGTCGACCAGGTCGGTACGGTCATCGAGGTGGCCGACGGAGTGGCCCAGGTCTACGGACTGCGCAAGGCGATGGCCGGGGAGCTGCTCCAGTTCAGCACCGGTGTCTACGGCATGGCCTTCAACCTAGAGAAGGACACGGTGGGGGTCGTGATCCTGGGACCCTTTGCCGACATCAAGTCCGGGGACGAGGTGCGCAGCACCGGCAGGATCGTGGAGGTTCCGGTGGGAGAGGCCATGCTGGGCCGGGTGGTCAACTCGCTGGGACAGCCCATTGACAGGGAGGGACCCATCGAGACCGATGCGACCCGTCCCATCGAGATCAAGGCTCCCGGCGTCATATACCGGCAGGAGGTCAACACGCCCCTTCAGACGGGCTGGAAGGCCATCGATTCCATGATTCCCATCGGCCGGGGCCAGAGAGAGCTCATCATCGGCGACCGGCAGACGGGCAAGACTTCCCTGGTACTGGATACCATCATCAACCAGCGCGACAGCGACGTGGTGTGCGTGTACGTGGCCATCGGCCAGAAGGCCAGCACCGTGGCCTCGGTGGTCGACACCCTGAACCGGCACGGGGCCTTTGAGCATACGGTGGTGGTGTCGGCCACGGCCAGTCAGCCGGCGCCGCAGCTGTACATCGCCCCCTACGCCGGCTGCGCCATCGGCGAGTACTTCATGTACGAGCAGAATCGGGATGTGCTGGTGGTCTACGATGATCTGACCAAGCATTCCTGGGCCTACCGGGAGATGTCGCTTCTGATGCGGCGGCCCCCCGGGCGCGAGGCCTACCCCGGTGACATCTTCTACATTCACTCCCGTCTCCTGGAGCGCGCGGCCAAGCTGAACGAGGAGCTGATGGGCGGGGGATCGCTCACGGCTCTTCCCATTGTGGAGACCCACGGCGGCGACATCAGCGCCTACATCCCGACCAACCTGATATCCATCACCGACGGCCAGATCTTCCTGGAGGCCGACCTGTTCTACGCCGGCATCCGCCCGGCCGTGGACGTGGGACGTTCCGTGTCCCGGGTGGGAAGCGCCGCCCAGATCCCGGCCATGAAGCGGGTCTCCGGCCGCCTGCGCATGGATCTGTCGCAGTACCGGGAGTTGGAGGCCTTCGCCCAGTTCGGCTCGGACCTGGACCGGGCGACGCAGGCGCGGCTGACCCGGGGCGAGCGGATCACCGAGGTGCTGAAGCAGGGGGAGCGGGAGGCCATGAGGGTCGAGGACCAGGTGCTGAGCATATACCTCGGCGTCACCGGACAGCTGGATGCCCTGCCCCTGGAGGATGTGGGGGATTTTGTGGCTGAATTCATGGAGCATGTGAAGGAGCACCACGGGGAGATCCTGCAGCGCATCTCCGAGACCGGGGCCCTGGAGGATGACGATGCCAATGTCCTGGACGATATCATCGAGGAATACACGGAAAAGCGCGGCGGCACAGAAGGGGACAGGAAGGTATCCTGACCCCGCCCGGCGGAGGAGGTGAAGGTCTGGGACGCGGTCCCAGGTGATATGGCCAATCCAAGAGAAATCCGCCGCAGGATCAGGGCGGTGCAGAGTACCCGGCAGATTACCAGGGCAATGGAACTGGTGGCCAGGACCAAGATGTATCGCACCCAGCAGCAGGCGAGGGCGGCCCGCCCGTACAGCGAGGTGCTGACGCAGATGCTGCGCCGCCTGGTGGCGGGCGGTGCCGCGAGGGAGTTTGAATCCCCCCTGCTGAAGAGGCGACCGGTGCATCGGGTTCTGATGATGTGTTTCAGTGCCGACCGGGGGCTATGCGGCGGCTACAATGCCAATGTACTGAAGCGGGCGGAGCGCCAGATGCGCGATGTGATGCAGTCAGCCGAGGTTGACCTGGTCACGGTGGGCAGGCGCGGGCGCGACTACTTCCGCTGGAGGGACGTAGACCTGTACGATGAGTTCATCAACATCGGCGAGGAGGCCGACACGGGGCTGGCCCGCAGCCTGGCCCGGACGGCGACGCGGGAGTTTTCCGCCGGGCGGGTCGATGAGGTCCAGCTGGTCTACACCCAGTTTGTCTCGGTGTTCTCGCACCCGGTGGAGGTATTCCGACTGCTTCCTCTGGAGGCCCCGGAGGACGACGGGCGGGCGGCATCGGGTCTGTACCTGCATGAGCCCTCGGCCGAGAGCATATTCTCGGAGCTCTTGCCCCGCTTCGTCGAAAACAGCATGTTCAGAGTCCTGACCCAGGCCAAGGCGGCGGAGCACGCCGCCCGGGTCACGGCCATGAAGAGTGCGACGGACAATGCCGGTGAGCTGATCGAGGAACTGACCCGGCAGTACAACCGGGCGCGGCAGACCGTCATCACCAGCGAGATCACCGAAATAGCCAGCGGCGCCGAGGCACTGGCGCGCCGTCAGTAGGGTGGCAGAGGAGGGAATGTCTGTGACAGAAGATAGATTGAGTGCTCCAGAGGGGGAGATGGTGGGCAGGGTTGTCCAGGTCCTGGGCCCGGTGGTGGACGTCATGTTCGAGGGCTCGCATCTTCCCAACATATACAACGCCATCGTGATCGAACGCCCCGATGATCCTCCCCTGGTGCTCGAGGTGGAGCAGCAGCTGGGCGACAACGCAGTGCGCTGCATCGCCATGGACTCGACCGACGGTCTGGTCCGGGGCACCCCGGCCAGGGACGTGGGGGAGCCCATATCCGTTCCCGTGGGCAACGAGGTCCTGGGGCGGATGTTTGACGTGACCGGGCAGCCCATTGACGGCAAGCCCCCGGCCGAGACGGAGGAGAGATGGCCCATCCACCGCCCCGCCCCCGACGTGGCCGACGTGGACCCGGCCACCGAGATGCTGGAGACGGGGATAAAGGTGGTCGACCTGGTCTGTCCCTTCGCCAGGGGCGGCAAGGTGGGGCTCTTCGGCGGGGCCGGCGTGGGCAAGACGGTCCTCATCATGGAGCTGATCCACAATGTGGCCTACGAACACGGCGGGTATTCGGTGTTCGCCGGGGTGGGGGAGCGCACCCGCGAGGGCAACGAGCTGTACAATGAGCTGCTGGAATCGGGAGTGCTGGACAAGACCGCCCTGGTCTTCGGGCAGATGAACGAACCCCCGGGGGCCCGCTTCCGGACCGGCCTGGCCGGCCTCACCATGGCCGAGTACTTCCGCGAGGTGCAGGGACGCGACCTGCTCATGTTCATCGACAACATCTTCCGCTTCACCCAGGCGGGATCCGAGGTGTCGGCGCTGCTGGGGCGCATGCCCTCGGCGGTGGGCTACCAGCCGACCTTGGCCACCGAGATGGGCAACCTGCAGGAGCGCATAACCAGCACTCACCACGGCTCCATCACTAGCGTGCAGGCCATCTACGTGCCGGCCGACGACTACACCGACCCGGCTCCCGTCACCACCTTCGCCCACCTGGATTCGACCGTCCGGCTGGAGCGGGCGATCGTGGAGAGGGGCATATACCCGGCGGTGGATCCTTTGACCTCCACCTCCCGGATCCTCGACCCCGCCATCGTCGGCGCCGAGCACTACCGGGTGGCGCGGGACGTGCAGCAGGTGCTGCAGCGCTACAAGGACCTGCAGGATATCATCGCCATCCTGGGCATTGACGAATTGTCCGACGAGGACAAACTCACCGTCCAGCGGGCGCGCAAGATCGAGAGATTCCTGTCCCAGCCCAACTTCGTCGCCGAGGTCTTCACCGGAATGCCCGGCGTCTACGTGTCCGTGGAGGACTCGGTTAGGGGCTTTGCCGAGATCCTGACCGGCGAACACGACGGGTTGAGCGAGGAGGCCTTCTACATGGTCGGTACCATCGAGCAGGCGGTGGAAAAGGGCAGGCAGCTGCAGGAGGAATCCGCCGATGACTGAGGATGCACGGCTGGAGATTGACATCATAACCCCGAGCGGGCAGTTGCCCTCCGAGAGCGCGGAGTATGTGGTTCTGCCGGCCGCCGACGGGTACATCGGCATACTGCCCCGTCACATCTCCCTGGTCACGGTGCTGAAGGCCGGGGTGATCACCTTCCGGCGGCCCGGCGGAAAGAGGCGGAGAATCGCCGTCAGCGGAGGTTTCGCCGAGGTGGCGGAGGACCGCATTGCAGTCCTGGCTGACACGGCCGAGCTGCCCGGCGAGATCGACGTGGAGCGCGCCAGGAAGGCCCTGCAGAGGGCGGAAAGAAGACTGCAGGAGAAGCCGGACGGCCTCGACGTGGTCAGGGCCCGGGCGTCGCTGGAGCGGGCAATTGCCCGCCTGCGGGTCGCCGGCGAGATGCACGTCGAATCGGAAGTCTCCTGATCCTTTCCGGTGCGGCGGGATCTTCAGTCCGCTGCACCGGGCTACCCTCACTTCCGGGGCGCGCGCACCAGCGTCAATCATTGCCCGAGAAATGACGCGCCGGGATGCAATTCCCTCGGCCCGGCCGTATCCAATCCACACAAACCCCATCCTCTGCCGGGGCCGTCCTGCGGGAAATCGCCCGTCGGCGGCGAATTCATTACGGGACAGGCTGATATGACTTCCGTGAGGGCGGTGATCATCAGTGGGACGCACTTGCAGTGAACTGGTCGGGGAAGACGTGACCATACCCCGCCTGCAGGAGATGATGGATTCTGGACGGTTGACCTCGGTGGAGCTGACCTGGCTTTACCTCGAGAGAATTGCCCAGTATGACGGGGAGGGCCCGGCCATCAACTCGGTGCTGGAGCTCAATCCCGATGCCGTACACATTGCCGGGGTCAGAGACCTGCAGCGCGAACGAGGCCGCATTCTCGGTCCCCTCCACGGAATCCCGGTGCTGCTCAAGGACAACATCGACACTGGCGACAGGATGCACACCAGTGCGGGAACCCTGGCCCTCAGGGAGTCACGGGCCCCGCGCGATTCCTTCGTCGCACATCAGCTGCGCCGGGCGGGAGCGGTGATCCTGGGGAAGACCAACCTGACGGAGATGGCCAACTTCATGACCGAGGGTATGCCCAACGGCTACAGCTCCAGGGGCGGGCAGGTGCTCAACCCGTACGCCCCGGGGGAGTTTGACGTCGGCGGTTCCAGCGCGGGCTCGGGGGCCGCGGTTGCCTGTGATTTCACGACTGTCGCCCTGGGTACCGAGACTTCGGGTTCCATTCTCAGCCCCGCATCACGAAACTCGGTGGTCGGTATAAAGCCCACGGTGGGACTGGTGAGCAGGACGGGCATCATCCCCATATCACACAGCCAGGATACTGCCGGGCCCATCGCCCGCACCGTGACGGACGCGGCCGTCCTGGTCGGTGCCATGGCCGGTGCCGACAGGCGGGACCCCGCGACGTGGGGGAGTCGGGGCCGGGAGGATTACTGCGAGTTTCTCGAAAGTGGCCGGCTCGACGGGGTGTGCATAGGGGTCGCGCGCGAGTTTCTCGGGGGGCTGGAGAATCACCAGTTGGAGTTGGTCGAGCGGGCCGCGGCGGTGCTCAAAGACCTGGGCGCGGCAATGGTCGACGCGGTGGCCATCTCGGCAGAGAAGGGCAAGTGGCAGTCACCCGTGCTGGTCTACGAGTTCAAGCCGGCCCTGAACGCCTATCTCCGCAGCCTGGATCTCCGTGTTCCAGTTCACTCCTTGCGGGAACTCATCGACTACAACTTCGAGCGCGCTCCCGCCACCATGAAGTACGGCCAGACAATCCTGCTCAGGTCCGAGGCCACCAGCGGGACGCTGACCGAGCCCGACTACATACGGGCGCGATCGGAGGACCTGAGGAAAGCGCGCGACGAGGGCATCGACCGGGTGATGCGCGAGCAGGAACTGGATGCCATACTCTTTGCCGGCAACGCCGGGGCTGCGATTGCCGCCAGGGCGGGGTATCCCTCCATCACTGTTCCCGGAGGATATGACCGGGAGGGCCTGCCCCTGGGCATCACCTTCACCGCGCGAGCCTACGAGGAGCCGGTTCTCATCCGGGTCGCGTACGCGTTCGAGCAGGCCACCAGACACCGCGAGCCGCCGGAGCTGGATTGACCGGATGAAGAGCGGCACCCGGGGGGCGGTCACACCGAGAAGACAGCGGGGAGTGAAATCAAGTGAGCGACAATGACTCCCGACCCGAGGAGATGTCGCAGTTCTTTGACGCCAGGGCAGACAGCTATGATGCCCACATGCGGGAGAACATCGATGCTTTCGAGGAGCTGTATCGGGCGGTGGCGGGGCCCATCCGCAGAAGCTCGGGGCCCGTCTCCGTGCTGGACCTGGGCTGCGGCACCGGACTCGAGCTTGAGCCCATCTTCGCACGGGTGCCCAGTGCAGTGGTGACCTGCGTCGATTCATCGAAGCGGATGCTGGCCCAGTTGAAGAAAAAACACCGCAGCAGGGCGGGGCAGCTCAGGATCGTGCATCAGTCGTACCTGTCGATGGATTTGGAACCCTCGGCCTACGACTACGCCGTGGCGGTGATGACGCTGCATCACCTCCTGCATGACACAAAGCGGGAGCTCTACGCGAGAGTGTATGAGGCGCTTAGGCCCGGCGGATTGTACATCGAGGCCGATTACATGGTGTCGCCCGAGAGGGAAGAGGAACTTCTCGAGGCCTACTCAGTCCAGGTTGACGAGCTCGGCCTCCACTGCGACGGAAGCCACCACATAGACATACCCTTTTCGGTCTCGACCCAGGTCGCACTGCTGGCCGGGGCCGGTTTTGATGAGGTGGAGGTGATCTGGCGGAGGGCCGAGGCCGCAGTCCTGTTGGCGCGGCGGAGATGACACCCCTGCAGCAGTCGTCCCCCGGTTGTGACTTGCCTACGCCCAGGGTGGCCAGCATGGCGCGAGTACTGCAGCCGGGCCCACTGCCACTGAGGTGGCCGC
>JAWOBW010000080.1:0-3396 GCA_046484105.1 Bacillota bacterium | reverse complement strand
TCAACGGAAAGCTTGAGATCATTCACTCCGAAAGGAGTGGGGTCGGTAACCAGAACCGTGAGGTCTGTATCACTGACGGTTTCAACAGCACTGCATGCGGTTCCGGGAGGGGAGTCAAATAAGTTTATGCCGTCTTTTGCATATTCTTTGAGGCTTTTCCACGGCTCGCAGCGTGCATCTGTTCCCACATCTGCCGTCTACCTGAGTCACCCATTTCGACCCTCCAATGACGCTCACTTCATCATCATTAATGTGATGCTTTAATAATAATGACAGTGCCTTGATATTGTCAAGCTCATTCATCTAATTAAGTTCATTAATTTTGTCTCAATAGTTTGACCACTCACCGGAGGCGCTGACCTAAGACTAAGCCCGCCATCATCCGCATATACATCTTCTGCGACGGGAGGCTTCGCCTGGTGGCAGAGACTATCAATCGGTCCGCCTGCGCCTCGCTACTGGCCGTGACCCTGCTTTTCTGCGTCGGCTGTAGCGACGGGGACGGCCGCAGCGATCGGGTGGCACCCGATGTGACGGTGGACGGGTTCAACCTGGGGGGAATGGACCTGCACTGGGCGGCGGACCTCATTGACCGGGCGGCAGGCCGGGTGATGATTCCCCCGGTCGACGGCCGCGTGTCGGGCGACGGTCACTGCATCCCCGGTCGATGGGGATTGCAGCTCAACACGGCTGAACTGAAACGGAGGGTGGCTCTCGCTCCCTCCGGGTCCCGGCTGCTGGCAGCGTACGAACTACTGCCGCCCACCTGTCCCCGGGAATGCCCGAATCTCCCGGTGAGGGAGGCGGCGGCGGGAACTCGATCGGTGGGATTGATGGTCAACGTGGCCTGGGGAGAGGAACACCTGCCCCGTATCCTGTCCATCCTGCGCGAGCAAGACGCGAGAGCCACATTCTTCGTCATGGGGTTCTGGGCCGAAGATCACCCCGAACTGCTGCAGGCGGCGGTGCGCATGGGGCACGAGATCGGCGTTCACGGCTACCGGGACGCTCACCCGCGAGACATGTCACCCGACGCTCTGCGAGAGGACCTACAGGTGTCCATCGCAGCACTGGGCCGCCTGTCCGGCGCGAGACCGACTCTGTACACTCCTCACTACGGAGAGGTGACCGATGCAATCACCGAAACTGCCGCGGATCTGGGACTCACGACCATTTTGTGGACCGCCGACACCGCTGACTGGATGACCGATTCCGTCCCAAGAATGTTGGACCGCGTTCTTCCCGAAACCCGCGACGGCGCATTCATACTGATGCACCCGACCGAGAATACCGCGGCCTTTCTGTCCGAATACCTGCCCCGGCTGAAGGACATGGGGCTGACCGCGCGCAGCTGCAGCGGCACGCTTAACCGCATCCCGGCCACGGCCGCGGGACTGGATGACCTGTTTCGTCGCATGGAAACGCCCTCTGAATAGCCAGCTGGAGGGGAGGTCGATTCTACTTGGAGACTGTACCCGGCGAGTTTTTCGACATCGGCACTCTCAACACGGTGGCGGGCGCAGCCCTGGCCGTATACCTGATCGTACGCTTCACCAAGCCCCTGGTGAAGTCGTTCCTGCCCGACTGGACGGTCAGGCTGTACACCCTGCTTTTATCCTGGGCGGTCCTGGCCTTCGCCCGCAGCGTATGCACAGGACTGGAACCCCGGACTCTCGGGCTCACGATACTTGACGGGTTCATCGTGGCCTTCACCGCCATGAGTCTGCACGAAAACATCAGCGATCCCAGGGCTGCTAAGGTGAAACTGTGAAGAGGCGGATCGGAAGCGAGACTTCCCATCGCCCCGGCATGCCAGCTCCCTGCCGACTCCCGGATGCAGCTGGCGCCTCCGCCGGACGGGCACGTGATCCGGTTCGGTCGGAGGAGGCAGCTGCACCCTCCTCGCATCGTCACCTGACCCGGTAAACCGTCTCCTGCCTGTAGTCCATGATGACCCGGACGTAGCCGCGAAGCATGTCGTCAACCTCGGGATCACCGGTGTCAACCAGCATCGGCTTGCGCTCGAGGGACAGAATCTTGCCCTTGGTCGCCACCACCCACAGACTGTCCACCCCAACCGTTCTTATCACCTCGGCACTGATCTGCTGGTTGCCCCTTCCGAATATGTACCCCTGCCCGCCGATGGGGGTGACCACAATGTGGGCGGGCTCCCCTCTCACTACCTCCAGCAGCTCTGACTCGTTGGCGTCGGCCACCAGGAGAAGGCCGTCCCTGACCACATCTACCCCCAGCAGCGAATTCTGCAGCTCGAGCCGCTGCATGATTGCCCTGGGAGTCGTGCCCGGGCCCACCACGTAGCAGACGCCTCTCTCCATCATCTGCACCACATACTCGGCCATGCCCTCGAGAGCTGCTGCCTCACTCGTCGGGCTGCCCGACTTCAGGCTCTGCATCAGCGGACTCTCTGGAACCATCAGATGACCGTAGAGCCTGGCCGAGACCCGGCCTTCCCTGAAGGCCTCCTCGTCAATGTCCATCACTTCGGCCTCTTTCAGGGCCCGAACCTCACCCCGAAGAAACGCAACTGCCAGGTTGCCGGCCGCCGGGGGGTCTGAGGCGAAGACCGCCGAATGCATCTTGACGCCAGCTGGCACCCCGATCACCGGCACATCTCCGTCGACGGCATTGAATATGTCGCGAGCAGTGCCGTCTCCGCCGGCGAATATGAGAAGATCCATCCCGCGGCGCAGCATCCTCACCGCCGCATCCCTGGTGTCTGCCGGAGTCGTCTCATCACCGGTCATCATGTCCAGTATCTCGGCTTCCAGCCCGGCTTCACCCACCTCCCGCTCTCCCATATCCCCGGGAGCTGCTATGATCTGCACCAGGTCACGCACATCGACCAGCCTGCGGAGAGCCCGGACCACGCGTTGTGGGGCCACCGGCCCGGCCCCCAATTCTCTGGCCCTCCTGAGAGCCTCCGGGCCATCGGTTCCCTTCAGTCCGACCTTGCCGCCCATGCCCGCCACTGGATTGACAATCACTCCCACAGTACGCGTCATTGGAGTCAGCTTCCCGTCCCTTCGTCCCGACTTCCGCGGGCAATTGTGCCCTGCCTGCAAAGAACATCCTCTATCCGGGGCGGCTTCCACCCCTCGGGTTTCAGAATTTTGCCGTCCGCTCTCACCTTTCCTCCCTCCTTGGTCATGTTGGCCCTGTGGACCTCCTTGAAAACCGGACGGATGTCTATTCCAAAGGCGATGGCCGTTCCATAGGTGACGTACAGAAGATCCGCCAGAGCATCGGCCACGTCCACTATATCCTGCCCATCAATGGACTTCTCCAGCTCCGATAGCTCCTCCCTGATCAACCTGAGTCTCAGAACGATCGCATCTTTATCAGGAAGACCGGGGCTCTCACCCACCCGGGCATCGA
>JAWOBW010000010.1:0-3073 GCA_046484105.1 Bacillota bacterium | reverse complement strand
CGGTGGTTGAGGGGCCGCTGTCTCTTGACTGTGCCATAGACGAAAGAGCTGCCCGCGGCAAGGGAGTGGCCGGTGAAGTGGCCGGCCGTGCAGATATCGTGGTGACCCCCGACATACAGGCGGGCAACATTACAGCCAAGTCGATAATGTACTTCGCCAGAGGGATCATGGCGGGAATACTGGCGGGTACCCGGGCGCCGGTTATAGTCAATTCGCGGGTTGATGTCCCCGCCGCCCGAGTGGCTTCAATTCTCTGTGCCGTCGTGCTGGCACAGAGGGGATCATCTTAGCAGGGCGCGGATCATGTGAACATCCGGTAGCGCATCCGGCCCGTCCTTCACCCGCAGAGGGAGACTCAGTGCTCGCGGGGATGGGTCGGCGGAGCCGCCGGTCCGGTTTTTCCCTGAGATGCGCAGGCTGCAGCGACGACTGCACCCTGCGGTCTCCTTTTCTTGGGTGGATTCCCATCCGGCCAGTGCCAGGGGAGCGGAGGTCCCGTGCCCGTGGCTGGACGGACGGGGGATGCCTGGTTCATCCAGCCGTGCGACCTCTCCGCTGAAGATCGGGGCGGAAGGACAGCACAAGGAATGCCCGCCCCGCGCCCACTGAGTGGGCAAGGGGCGGAATGTGCCAGCGCTGACCTTCAGCAGAATCACAGGTTTCGGCCGGGCTGCAAGGGGAGTATCGCCGCCAGATCCGGATGGCCTCCCTGGCCGGTTTATTCGGGCTGCCCTCCGCACGCCTGCACCAGGAGTCTCCCCGCCTGACGGGCTGCGGCGACGTGCATCTCCCGGGTCTGCCGGGTCACAGGCAGAGTGGCCACGCGCCTCATGCCCATCCAGCGGGTGAAGTAGGCATCGAGGATCACCGCCGCCTCGACGGCTCCGTTTCCGCTTCCTCCGGCCGCGGCGATGCACACCATCGGTTTCTCGTTGAGGGGTGAGGTTGCCCGGATTGGGTAGTGGCTTCGGCGCAGTCGATCCAGAAGCACCTTGGCGCTTTCACTGAGATCCCAGAAGTACACCGGGGAGCTGAACACCAACCCATCTGCGCGCACGATTTCGTCCCTGAGGTTGGCGAAGTCATCGTCCAGTACGCACTGGTCGGCGGCGAGTTCACCGCCGCCAGCAAAGTGGTGCCCCCAGCCGGTGCCGCAGGCCCTGCAGGGTTGAATGTCGTGGCTGTTCAGATTCACCAGCCTGGTGCGGGCTCCTTCCTGTTGAGCGCCCTCCAGCACTGTTCTAGCCAGGGTGGCGGTCAGACCATCCTCGTTTGGACTGCTCTGAATTGCCAGTATGGTCATCGGATTGCCTCCCTTCTCATCGCCATCCTCTTCGCTTCTGGCTTCCCGTTTCCTGCACATGCGCCGCAGGGTGGATGTGTTTCTGTTCGGCAGGGACGAATCACGAATCCCGGACTCACAGTGACAGACAGATGTCATTCTGAGTGCCCACGATGAACAGGGATGTATCTCATGTTGTGCAAGAGGTGTCCTGGGTGTGGAGGTCGTTCCTTCTCCTCGTCGGCGGCGAACTGTCCTCTGCACCGCCTTCAGCGCCTGCCTGTAGCGCCACTTCCGCCCCGGGCGATTATCGCCTGGCCCTGTTGGGGGAGCTGACGACGGGGGGACGTCACCTCGGATACCGGCGGATCAGTACCGTCACCGGCGTCGACACGCTGTATCCAAATGGTCCATGGGCCGCCTCGTCCTCCGCCGGGGAGAATTCCCGGGGTGGGCGCTGCTTCGGCCCAGCTGGAGGATATGTACCTGGTGTAGGTGGATCTCACCGGGGAAAGCGAAAGTGCCCGATGATCTCCCAGCGGGTCAGGCAGTCCTCCTCGCGGGTGATGTACGTGTTGTGTATGACGAGGGGTTGCCCGCGGCTGTTGGTGCGGTCGGAGATTATGCCGGTGTGCTGATTCCCATTGGGAAACCTCCAGTAGACTATGTCTCCGTGGCGCCATTGCTCGACGAGGTCCGGGTCGGTGGTGAGTTCCAGGCCGTACTTCTTCAGGAAGACAATCTGGTTCTGGGTCCTGCGGTGATCGATGTTGGGGTCGGGTTCAGTGAGGTCCCAGATCTGCGGATAGCTGTCGAACCTCTCGCGCATGTCCTCGTGGATGAGGACCTGGAGATCGCATCCCGCCGCCCGGAGGGCGCGGATGACCACGTCAGTACACGCTCCCCGGTCGGCAGGCACGTCGCCCCCAGGGTATTGGAGGCCGTAGTATCCCGCGTCGTAACGAACGCGGTTTCTGACCTCGGCGCGAGCACCGAGCAGGATTCGGTCTGTGGCGGTGAGCTGTTCATCCGGGATCATCTCTACTGGCGACATCGGTACGGTGGGCTGGCGGAAATGTGCCCACAGGACAGCCGTCAACATGATGATGCCCAGGACGGAGAGCCCCACCGCCAGTTGTCTCACTCTCACCGCAGCCCCCTTTCCCGGCCCAACCTCAATTCTACCTGCCGGAGTTGATCAATCCAAGAGGGTTGCTCCGCTACATCCGGGTGGGGGCCGGCCGCACCCCCTGCCCGCTCACATAATCTGCATGGTGTACTGCATGGCTGCTCCCATGCTCTGCATCTGGCTGATCCCGTTTTCTATCGCCACCCTGCGTTCCCCCGCGACAGTGGAGCCGCTGCCATGAGCCAGCCACGAGGGCCTGCGGCCCGACACCTTGAGCCTGCGTACGCAGTTCGTGCAGCGCGCAGCCGCGATGAGGGCGCGCATACTGCCCGGCGTGGGACAACGGACCACCAGCGGCGTCTCTGAGGCAACGGTATACGAGGGGTTTTCCCGCACCAGCTCCCAGAGGGGGGCCTCCCGGGGAATGGGCCGGTTGCTCTCTGCGGTGATGTAGTACATGAGTTTCCTCCTTACGGATGTAATCCTTCACTGTGCAATATCTTAATGGGTGGCTTCAGGAATGTCAACCCTATAATTGTAGGCAGTCATAATGACCTTGATCTTACGCAACCCGTTGTATTCGTTCTTGCGTCATCCTGGCTTCTTCGTTGAGGGCGGACGTGCTCAGGTCCGATGCCGTGAGTATCGTGACGAGCGGCGGG
>JAWOBW010000306.1:0-3883 GCA_046484105.1 Bacillota bacterium | reverse complement strand
ACAATAAAATAATAATTCAGATTTTATCCCTGATAATAATTGCCATAACCAGCTTATGAAAAATTTGTCATCCCGCATATTTATATAATGCAAACGACCAAGCCTTAATTAAAGAAATACTTGCAACAAGTTACAGTTACGCATTTGATTTAGATTTGGATAAAAATGCTATCGAAATAATTCCTGCTGAAGACGGAAGCCGCCGCCGCGGGCGTAGCAGTAGATCGGGTTGTAGTACGTCATGAGCACCAACGGAGCGTCGCTGCGGGAGCGAAGCTCCGCGATCATCTCGAACACGTCCGCCGTGGTCGTGCCCGCGCGCAGCGCGGCCTCGCCGGAACGCCAGGGCCTTCATCACCGCCTCCTTGCCGGCCCAGCGGGCGGCCAGCCTCTCATGTCGGCCCCGGCCGCAACCGCAGTATTCCAGCTCCCGGGCAGTGTATATGCGGCGGAGGAAGGCCTCCCCCCGCCGCCGCACAACGCCCCTTATTCTCGAGGGCTGTATCACGTCCACGCCCAGTCCCAGGAAGGTCACTCCACCGTCACACTCTTGGCCAGGTTTCGCGGCTTATCCACCGGACAGTCGCGCAGCACCGCCGTGTGATAGGCGAGCAGCTGCAGGGCCGTCCCGACGAAGAAGGGGGCCAGTTCCGGCACCGGTGCCGGCACGGGGATCACCATGTCCGCGTACGATGCCGCCCGCTCGCCGGGCCGGTCGGTCACCAGCACCACGTGCGCCCCGCGGGCCCGGACCTCCTCGATGTTGGAGGCCACCTTGTCGCGCAGGCCGCCCTGGGTGCTTATGGCCACCACCGGAACCCCCGGCTCGATGAGGGCCAGGGTTCCGTGCTTGAGCTCACCCGCCGGATAGGCCTCGGCGTGAATGTACGATATCTCCTTGAGCTTCAGCTGCCCCTCCATGGCCGCGGCGTAGTCCAGGCCGCGACCGATGAAGAAGACGTCGTCCCACCCGGCCAGGTACCTCGCCGCCTCCAGCACCGGCTCCGCATCGTCCAGCAATGACTCCTCCGCGCCGGGCATACCCGGCATGGCCTCCAGCAGCTCGCGCGCCGCCTCATCCGGGGCCCCCCGTCGCCGCCCCAGCTCGCAGGCCAGCAGGTACAGGATCAGCATCTGGGTGGTGTACGTCTTGGTTGACGCCACCGAGATCTCCGGGCCGGCCCGGGTGTAGATAACGTTATCGGAGCCCCGCTCCATCGAGGAGCCCACCACGTTGGTGACCGTCACCTCGGGACACCCGCGCTCCAGGGCCAGTTCCTGGCAGGCCAGAGTGTCGGCCGTCTCGCCCGACTGGCTGATCAGAATCACCAGGCTGCCCTCGTCCAGCATGTAGTCTCCGTAGCGGAATTCCGAGGCGATGACGGCCCGCACCGGGACCTGTAGCATCCGTTCGAAGAGCGGTGCGGCCGCGACTCCCGCATGGTAGGAGGTGCCGCACGCCACCAGGTACACCTGCGACAGCCCCTTCAGCGTCCCGGCCGACAGCTCTATCTCGGGGAGACTCACCCGGCCGTCGGCTACGCGCCCCCGCAGGGCCGATCGCCACGACTCGGGTTGCTCCTCTATCTCCTTCAGCATGAAGTGGGGGTAACCTTCCCGCTCCGCCATGACCGGATCCCAGTCGATGTAGCGGGCCTCGCGCCTGACCTCCTCGCCATCGGGGCCGTGGATGCATACGCTCTCGCTGGTGATGGCGACCATGTCCCCGTTTTCCAGGATGACGATGTCCCGGGTGTAGGGAAGGATGGCGGGAACGTCCGAGGCCAAGAAGTGCTCCCCCTCTCCCAGGCCCACGATGAGGGGGCTGTTCTTGCGCACTCCCACCATCACCCCGGGAGTGGAACCGTCCAGCACCGCGAGGGCGTACGCGCCCTCCAGCCGCTGCACCGCCCGGGCGACGGCCTCGAGAAGATCCAGCCCGTCATTTCGGTAGTGTTCTATCAGGTGGGGAATCACTTCCGTGTCCGTCTCCGAGAGAAACCGGTGACCGGCCTCCCGGAGCTCATCCCTCAGCTCCGCGTAGTTCTCAATGATTCCGTTGTGCACGACGGCAATTCTCCCGCTGCAGTCGCTGTGCGGGTGTGCGTTTGCGTCATTCGGGGCCCCATGAGTCGCCCAGCGGGTGTGACCGATTCCCGAGCGCGCCTCCCTCGAAGCTGACTCCCTCAGGGACACCTCCAGGCCCAGGTCTATGGTGCCAGCCTTCTTGATGAGATTCAGATCGTCCACCACCCCGTCAAGAAGCATTGCCAGGCCCGCCGAATCGTAGCCCCTGTATTCCAGTCTCTTCAGACCGTCAACCAGCACTTCCCGCGCGTTGCGCGGTCCAACATATCCCACAATTCCACACATTCATCCATCCTCCCTCCGGAGATTGACAACCAACCGCCGAGAGGACACAGAAAGCCCATACGACCCCCCGCCGCCCTTTGTATCCCCGGTTGCCCGGGGGTTTTGAGACGGCGGTCACGACCGGTCATGCCGTGGAGCATCCGCCGATTGCTCGATCAACTCCAACCTCGTCAGCCCAGAGGGCTCAGGCGCTCAGGTTACTCCTCGCTTTCTGATCCTCCCTCAGTTATACCCAGCCTCTCCGACACCAGACAGGCCAGCTCACTGGCCATTCTCTTCGCCTCCCGGGCACGAGGGCATTCGACCATCACCCTCACCACCGGTTCCGTGCCCGACGCTCGCACCAGCACCCTGCCGTCATCAGCCAGACGATCCTCCACCTCCCCTATCCTGTCCGATATAACCCGGTCTCCCGCCAGGCCCTCCCGGTCCCTCACCGGTACATTGATTATCACCTGCGGGAACTTGGTGAACCCCTCCAGCAGCTCGGCCAGCGACCGTCCGCTCCGCACCATGACCGAGGCCAGCATTAGGGCCGCCAGCGTCGCATCCCCAGCGACGGAGAAGTCCTCCATCAGGATGTGTCCCGACGTTTCACCTCCCAGGCGCGCCCCCTCCCGCTGCATGGCGTACATGATCTCCCGGTCCCCGACCGAGCAGTGCACCACCCTCACCCGGTCGGCCTTCAGGCTGGCGTCCAGCCCCCGGTTGTTCACCACCGTGGTCACTATCTTGCCACCGGGCAGAAGACCGCGACGCGCGAAGTCCCGCGCCAGGATGTACAGTAAATCATCGCCGTCAAGTACCCGCCCCTCGGGCGAGACCGCCACCACCCGGTCGGCGTCCCCGTCCAGGCTGATGCCCAGATCGTAATCTCCGGCCAGCATCGCACCCCGCAGGGCATCCGGCTCGGTCGAACCGCACCCGTCGTTGATGTTGAACCCGTCCGGCCGGTCGAACAGCGCCGTCACCTGCGCCCCGGCGTCGCTAAAGGCCGCCGGCGCCAGCCGAAAACCGGCCCCGTTGGCGCAGTCCAGCAGGACCCTGATCCCCTCCAGGGAGTGCCCGGGGGCCCGAACCAGGTCTCTGAGGTAGCGGGAAATCTCACGACTTCCCCGGTGATGGGCGCCCACCGCAGTCCCCCCGGGCAGGGACGAGGACTCATCCAGGAGGCGCTCGATCTCCGCCTCGTCCTCCCGCCTCAGCTTCCTGCCCTCGCCGCCGAAGAACTTGATCCCATTATATTCAGCCGGGTTGTGAGAAGCTGACACATAAGCCTGTAAAAAAGTTCCGCCCTCTTCGAGCCGGTCTTCTCTTTATTGTGGGCAAAGGATTTGTTTTTTGTGCGGTCCCTTACCAGAAAGTGCAGGAGTGTTCCCTCCTCTTCGGGAGGTACGGCGTCTACCACCGCCCAGTAGACTTTCCGTATCTCCTTCTCCTTAAAGAGCTTTCCGATCCTTCCAAGGGCCTTGTCCGTTTTGGCAAAGATAACCACCCCGCTTGTGGGGCG
>JAWOBW010000287.1:0-19191 GCA_046484105.1 Bacillota bacterium | reverse complement strand
GCGCGCACTCCAACCCGGCCAGTACACCCAGCGCCCCGTCGAACATACCTCCCTGGGGCACTGTGTCCAGGTGGGAGCCGATGATAAGGGTCTGGGCACCCTCCCCGGCGGCCGGCAGGCGACCGATGACATTGGCGGCGGCGTCCACCCGCACCTCCAACCCGGCCACCTGCATCCTGTCCATGAGCCACTGACGCCCCCTCAGATCATCCTCGCTGAGGGCAAGACGGGTCACTCCCCGTCCCTCGACGCATCCGATCTTACCCAGCTCCTCCAGGTCCCTGTGCAGTCTCCGGGCATCTATCCTCATGTCGTGATCATCCGTCCATACCCCGGCTCACCGACTACCTCTGCATCCTTCATGACTATCTCTCCTCGCAGTACAGTCATCACCGGCATCCCCCTGACCCGACGCCCGTCGAACAATAGCGCGCACTCCCTGGCCCGCGTGTACATCTGACTTCTGTCGAAGGTGTGAATCCGGTCCATGTCGACTACGACCAGGTCCGCATCTGAACCGGGGGCTATCCGGCCTTTCCGCGGCCACAGACCGAACTCCCTGGCCGCTTTCTCGCTGAGCAATCGCGCGACATCCAACAGGGAGAGCCGGCCGCTGTTCACCGCATCCAGCATCAGTGCCAGCGTGGTCTCCAGCCCGACGGCGCCCGCAGGAGCACCCCAGATGTCCTCCCACCCGGCCTCCTTCTCCTCTCTCGTGAAGGGCCCGTGGTCGGAGCCGATGAAATCCACCACACCTCGCCCGATCGCCCGCCACAGGCCTTCCTGCTCATCCACCGTCCGTATGGGGGGATTAATCTTGGCGTACGGACCCAGCCGCGACGCATCCTCCCGCGTCAGGAAGAGGTAGTGGGGGCATGTTTCAACCAGGACATCCCTGCCAGACGCCCTCTCCCTCTCCAGGTAGTCAGCCACCGTCCCCCCGCTGATATGTGCCACCTGGAGCCGGACCCCGGCCGCCTCCGCCATCTCCAGGCTGCCCGCGGCGCTGACGATCTCCGCCAGGGCCGGCCGCGAATCCATGTGAGCAAGGATGTCATTTCGGCCCTCAGACCGGTACTTGTCTATGTAGTACTCGACCATGGAGTTGGATTCGGCGTGGATGACGGATATCTTGCCCGTCCGTGCCACCGCCCGGAAGACCTCATACAGCCCGCCGTCCGTGGTGCATGTGAGACCCTCGAATTCTCTCTCCCGGCCCGGAGGGGCCTGGTGCAGAAACGTCTTGAAAGCAACAACCCCGGCCTCAGCCAACCCCGCGATCTGATCAATGTTGTCCTCCCCGGCGGCCCCGAAGAAGGCGTAGTCAACGTAAGCCTGATCCCGGCACATCTCCCACCTGCGCCTGAGGATGTCGGCGGAGCTCACCGCTGGCACGGAAATGGGATGCTCCAGTATTGTGGTCACCCCACCGGCCGCCGCGGCCCTCGTTCCGCTGGCGAAGTCCTCCCGCTTTTCATATCCCGGATAGCGAATGTGGACGTGAGTGTCTATGATTCCCGGCAGCAGATATTTCCCCGAGACATCCACCGTCTCATGGGCTGAAATAGGAATCCCGTCGGTCAGCGCGACGATCCTGCCATCCCTGACGGCAACGTCCGCCCGCACCTGTCCCCGCGGGTCGACGACGGTCCCGCCCCTGAACAACCGGTCTGCCTTCACTGTCTCAACTCCCTTCAGCTCTAACTTCCGCAACTGCCCCGACAGATCCTCCTCGCCGGGAGGAGGAGACAACCCGGGCGGGCCTGATCGGCCGCTTCCGGGTGACTCATCGCCGCGTCGCCAGCACGGCAGGTGAGGATGCACTCGATGAGCAGCGAAAGACGAGCGGCCCGAGGAGCAGTCAAGGCGTACTGGCCTCACACACCTTCCTACACCCTGCACAACTCCCTCGTCGTGGCCTCGACCGTGGAGGGCAGTGCGAGCAGCGGCACCAACGGGGTACGCATGGCCCTAAACCTGCCAGCTGATGTCCGCATTTCGGAACTCCCAACGAGGACGGCGTATGTGAGATCTCCCGTGGATCATCTGCGGCTGAAGCCCCCGATGCATCTGCCCCCGCGGGGGACGGTGAAAGACTCGCCGCCACTCCCGGCCGTCGGCGCAGCTGTACGGTGACGCCTCCCCCGGGAATCGTCGACGTGCGGCGCACCGCTATTGCTTCAGGTCCCCTCCACACGCATGACAGACGTCTCTTCTAAAGTTGCGCGCACCGCACCTGGAACACACCTGGATGTCTGAGGAGATTCTCTCCTTCTGCGGCACATCCCGGGCATCATTATCGTCAGCGATGAGTGCGAGGTAGCCGCAGCTCCGGCAGCGGTGGAGGCGGGCAGCGACCGTCTCCCGCAGGTTCGCTCTGACCAAGCATCAGAGTGGCAAGCGAACCCAGCCGCAGCAGCTCAACCCTGCCGTCCTCAGTCATGGATTCATCGCACAGCGGGCAGTCCACTGGAATCACCCCCCATCGACGCAAGTGATTCACCGCAGGTCACATCCACCCGCGCTCTGTGGCTGCCTGACGGCCCGACATCGGCAGGACTGTCCGCGGCCGCCGCACACTAGCGAATCTTACCCCGGCCCCAGATCGGCCACACCACCTCAACGCGCCCGTCCCGGACGCCATACATCTCATCGTGCAGGGACACCGTGGTGTCGCCGTATCCGATGATCCACTCGAGCCTGTCCCCTATGCCCGGTCGCTCAACCGGTTCATGAACGGTGATGACACCGTGTTCTGCGGAGAAGCGCACGGATTCAATTCCCTCCACCCCGATGGGCCTGGGAACCGCCGTGTCACTGCTCATGGCCTTCTTGCCGGAATCCGTGACGATCCTTCTGGCATCAGGGCGGCTTATGACCGTACTCATGACGGTCAGGGCAAAGTCATGCTGCAGATCCAGGCTCGAGTAATACATGTCATTGAAGATGATGCCTCCGGCCTGAATCTCCGTGATTCCAGGCACCCGCGAGCTGAATTCCTGGGTGCCGGTTCCCCCGCAGCTGACGATCTCCACCGGCAGCCCGCACTGCCGGCAGAGCTGGGCCGACCGCACCAGCAGTCCAATGGACTCCTCGCAGACGCTCTTCCTCTCGTCGGGATCGGTAAAGCGCCTGGCGTGACCCTCCCAGCCCATCACTCCGCGGTATCTCAGTCCCCGCATCCGGTGGATCTGTTCGGACAGCTGCACAGTCGCTTCGCCGGGCTGGGTGCCGCACCGGTTCATGCCAATGTCAACTTCCACCAGCACCGGAACCCTCACTCCCTTGTCCCGCCCCGCCTCGTCCAGCTGCCGGGCATTCTCCAGACTGTCCACCGCGGCCATGACCTCGGCCTGACGGCAGAGACTGGCCAGCCTCCTGGTCTTGTAAGGGCCCACCACCTGGTTGGCGATCAGGACACTCTTGATCCCGGCAGCCACCATCACCTCCGCCTCTTCCAGCTTGGCGCATGTGATTCCCAGGGCACCGGCCTCTATCTCCCGGTGGGCAATGGCCGGCACCTTCTGCCCCTTGGTGTGAGGGCGCCATCCGACCTCCAGGTCGCGGAAGAAGGCCGCCGCCTTCTCGATATTGCCCTCAAGTACGTCCAGGTTCACCATCAGGGCCGGCGTATCCACCTCATTGACTGCCGCCCCCACGAAGTAATTGCTCATGTCCACGTACCTCCCTCTCATCGTGCCTTTAGCGAAACCGCACAGACCCGGCCAACTCATCCACCGATTGTCCTTCTATGCTTCAAACTCGAATCCCTTGCTGGATTGCCCATCCCCGGAACAATGAGGTCGGCCGCCTGAACGAGCATGACACGGGCGCGATCCTGTCAGGTCTGCAGCCGCAGCTTCTGTGCATAAAACGCGATGCCATTCAGCAAGCTCCAGATGGAGGTGTTTCGTATGCAGATCCAGATTACCCAGCAGGAACGCAAGCTCCTGCAGGATCACACAAGACACGAGGAGGTCTGCATCAACAAGTACGAGCAGTATGCGCAGCAGGCGAGTGATCCGCAGCTCAGGAACATGTTCAGCCAATTTGCCTCTCAGGAGAGACAGCACCGTGACAGCCTGGACAAACTTCTTCAGGGGCAGCAGCCCGGCACCGGGGGATCCGTGCGGCAGGGTCAGACGTCCGTACGTCGCCACAAGAGAACCGAAACCGCCGGAGCCGATCCCGAGGGTGATGCTCTGATGTGCCGGGATGCAATGATGATGGAGAAATTCATCTCCGACAGCTATGACACCGGCATCTTCTCATCGGCAAACCCCGTCGTCCGGCAGACCCTTCAGCACATCCAGGACGAGGAACAGCAGCACGGGGAAGGTCTCCTCAACTACCTGCAGGAACACGGGATGAAGGGCGGATAGCAGATGCGGGGGATTCGAAAAGCACCGGAACACCCTAAAGTACCGGCGTCCGCTCTGGTAATACAGCAGTCTCAGTTGTGCCGGAGCTGCCGAGTATCCAGTAAGAAGCTGCATCCGGATTAAGCGCAGCGAGGATCCACGGGTGTTTACACCGGTGGCGCGGTCGAGCTACAGGTGGAAGAGCCTTTGTACCAAACGGACTGCGGCGGAACGGATTAATAGCCGCCTGGATGTCTCCTTCGGCTTTGAAAGGCATTTTGTCAGGGGCCTGCCAAGGTGGGTCTGGCCTTCGGCGTGATGCTTGCCATGGCGTTGGGACATGCCAGGGAAAAGAGAATGGATCGATTGCCAAGCCCGGTCAAGTCCGCATAGAGTCAGACTACAGTTGAGTTTTCGATACTCCGGTTCATGGTACCCGAATTCTCCGTCCAGTAGTCAACTACTGGCATTGCTAAGCACACATTCCATCGGCCAACACATAAGCAGATCACGGACGAGACTCAAACAGCAAGACAGTGTCTGGCATCGAGGTTCAGGAGCGCACAGCGGGAATGGCTCCCTGAATGGATCCATTGACAGGAATCTCCGCCCTGTGATACGAAGAAGAAAAGGTTCTTCTCCAAATTGGGTTGACACGGAACGCAGGTTACAGGCGTCAGTAAAGACATGGAAAGGAGGTGAGTGCAGATGTTGGGTCGTGTTCTTACTTCCATAGGTGCAATATTGCTTGTGATAGCAGGGCTCATGTATCTTGTCCCTGGATATGCACCGCTACCGTGGTTGAATGGACTCACATATCTCGTGCTGGGTGTCGGGCTTCTGCTGTTTATGCGGCAGGTAATGAGGCACGAGTCCGGCAGAGCGGCCCGGGATAAGACCGAGAGCCAGCGGAGGGAACGTGAGGATGCCCGCTGGAAAGAACGAGATCAGGCAGAGAGCCGCCGGAAGTAATTGAGCAGGCGCGACGAATGAGGCGGGCGCGCAGAAGACGAACCCTCCTCACGCGGAACGAGGATGTTCCGTACTCACCTGCTTCGAACGTGGATTCGTCGCTTTGGCCGTAGCATGTCTTTCTGGGAACCCCACGACTCTTACTGAGGTTACGATTCACTTGGCTTCCCACCCCCGGTATAAAGCCCGGGACCATGCAGGAGGATCAGGTACGTACGTCATAGATCGGTCCGTGCAGGCAGGAATCACACCGGCCTATTCCGCAGAACAGTTAGAGTTAGAGATAACGACGACCTCCGCCCATTTCCCTCTGGTAGCTGGCCTATGTGGCAGCTATCTATATAATTCGCCCCCCTAGCTGAGCAATCCTGTTGAATGCGAGAGAGGGGTAAGGAAGGGTTTTTTGGGGTATGGGATGGAAGGTCCTGCCGGGATAGCCGCTGTCTATTGGACCGACCGCAGACAGGAACACGAGGTCAAGCGGCCGGTTATTTCTCTATGTGTCAAAGAGGCGCGACCAGGCAAGGGAAGCCGGTGAGAATCCGGCGTGGTCCCGCCACTGTGAGTGGACAGCCCGCCTCACGATGTCCCACTGCCGTTCAAGCAGCGGTTGCCTCCGGAGGAATGCCAGCATTGTCAACTGCCGCGTATTGACCTGTCTCTTCGTTGAAATCATCATTGTTCGTAAGATTGTGTTGAGCATAATAAGAATACAGTATACTGAGAATGTACGAAACAAAGGATTCAGTCAAGTATCTGGTCTTGAGAAAGTGGATATGTATGGCAAGAGGATATTCTGTGCTGTGAATCCAGCCCCACTAACAGTTGTTTGTCTTTGGGCACCAGATGAGCAGTGATGCCAAATTGCACAATCGGGCAGCACAGATAATCTGAGCAATCTGAGGGCAAACGATGTTGGCAGTAGCAACAAAGAGAAGCCAGCATTCCGCGATTCCCCACTGCTGCGTCGGTCATCAGATGCCGATAGGTCAATCGGACAGATCAAGTCAGACGACGAAGGCCTCACGAACAGGACACTTTGCCGAGCATGTCGATGGGAGGGCTCTTCTGTGATCATCGATTCTCACACCCACGTGGACACCGTTGGCTGGTATGACCCGCCGGAGACGATCATTTCCCTGATGGACGAGGCCGGCATAGACAAGGCAATCATAATGACGTACGTTGATGCTCCCGA
The DNA here is from genome assembly GCA_046484105.1 of Bacillota bacterium. Taxonomy (GTDB): domain Bacteria; phylum Bacillota; class Sulfobacillia; order SLMV01; family SLMV01; genus PWUC01. The sequence continues at coordinate 12,660 of JAWOBW010000287.1, read as the reverse complement.
CACCGAGGGGGCGCTGGAGTATATCGCGGAGAGTGTCGACCGATACCCGGACCGCCTGATCGGATACGCCAGGATGAACCCGAGGCAGGGAGATGCAGCCCTGTCGCTCTTTCAGAAGGCGATGGAGGAATACAGGTTCAAGGGACTGAAGCTGCACCCCGTCAGCACCCTGCTTCACCCGGGCGGTGCAGAGACAGTCCAGATGATAAGACTGGCCGCTCAGTACAATGCTCCGACGCTCTTTCACTGCGGTGACGAGGAAATGACGCTCCCGCTGCAGGTGGCCCGGGCGGCAGAGGCGTGCCCTGACGCGACCATCATCCTCGGTCACTCCGGCGGCTACTTTCACGTTGCCGATGCCATCCGCGTCGCCGAGGAGTTTCCCAACGTCGTTCTCGACACCTCTGCCATGCCCTATCCGGGGCTGATCAGGGAGGCCGTCAACCGCATCGGCGCCGATCGGGTGATATATGCCAGCGACGGTCCGGGATGCGATCCCTCTCTCGAGGTCCACAAGGTCAGGCTGGCGAGACTGACCGCCGAAGAGGAAGAGCGCGTCTTCTACCGAAACATAAAGACAATCCTGGACCGGGTCTCACACACAACCGTGGGGGATGGTGACTCATGATCATCGATGCCGGAGTCTATATGGGACCATCTCTGTTTGACAGCGGCCTGAGCTGCGAGGAGATAGTGCGCAACCTCGACCGCCTGAAGATCGACCGGGCTGTGCTCATTCCCGCCCGTCCGCCCGAGTATAGCCTCGAGATCGCCAACCGTAGGGTCTCGGAGGCGGTCAAATCGCATCCCGACCGACTGGCCGGCCTCTGCCGGATTGATCCCTGGCAGGGAGCGTCGGCCGTTGCGGAAACCTTTCGCTGTCTCGACGAGTATGCCGTGGGCGTCTATCTCGATCCCCGCGAGGAGAATTTCCAGATCAACTCCGAATCTGTCTCACCGATAGTCATGGCAGCGGCCCAGCAAGACGCACCCGTGGTCGTGAATGCGGGTTATCCGCTGGTCTCACATCCGACTCAGGTGAGAGACCTCGCGAGGCGGTTCCCCGAGGTACAGTTTGTGGCCACGAACGGCGGTCAGATCAACATCAGCGGAATGCTTCTCTCTGAAGCGCGAAGGATGCTGGAGGCGTGTCCGAACATCGTGATTGCCACCAGCGGCACCTACCGGGAGGATTTTCTCGAGGAGGTGATGACCGAAGTCGGAGAGGATCGCGTCCTCTTTGCCAGCCGAAGCCCCGTATATGACCAGGAATTCGAGCTGGCGAGAGTCCGGTTGGCGCACCTCGAGGACCGACAGAAGGCCAGAATGTATGGGGAGACGGCAGCCTCGGTGTTTGGACTGGAGGCAGGATAGTACCGGAGTGAGGTCCGTGATGGGCCGGCTCCATTGTCGCGCAACTGCCCGGGAATACTCCCGGTCACGCCTCGGATGATCGGCCTCCCCAACAGAAGATCACCCGGCAGATTGATGGGCACTGAGATGAGCGCCGGGGGTGTGAGAGCCCGTAGCTTCTCGCGCTCCCGGCGAGGTACATCTTGCCCCCATGTACCACCCGGAACCCAACCGTCGTGCGATTTACCAACAAGAATGCATTGACGCCCGGGCCCCTACGGGATTAATATGCCCATGATGCGGCTTTTCTCCCTCGGACACCTGAATTGGGGTGAGTGACGTGCAGCGTCCATCGACCACTCGAGCGGCAGGCTGGACCCGGATTGTCCGGATCCTATGCATTGCCCTCATCGCAATACTGGCCTTTCCCTGTGCAGCCGCCGGAACCCCGGAGCCGGAACGGGCCCAGATCATGACCACCTGGCCGACCCGGGACAGGCTGGTCGCGCTGACCTTCGACGCCGGTTCCGACGAGGGAATCGCGGCCGAGATACTCGACATATTGGCCGAATACGATGCCACCGCCACCTTCTTTCTCACCGGCGCATGGATGCAAATGAGCCCCTCTGCCGCAGGGCGCATCGTCGAGGAGGGACACGCCCTGGGCAATCACAGCTACTCCCATCCGGATTTCACCGAGATCTCCGTCGAGAAGATGCGGGAGGAGATTCGTCGCACCGACGACCTGGCCCAGGAGCTGCTGGGAACTACCCTGCAGCCCCACTTCCGCCCCCCATACGGCGCCTACAACGCCCAGGTACTGGAGGTGCTGGCCAGCGAGGGATACCGGTACTCGGTCATGTGGACGGTGGACTCCCTGGACTGGCGCGGCATCAGCGCCGAAGAGATAGTCGAGCGGGTCAAAAATCACCTCCGCCCCGGAGCGGTCATCCTGATGCACGTGGGCTCCGGAACTCACACGGCAGAAGCCTTCCCCCAGATGCTGGACCACCTGCTCAGTGAGGGATACACGCCGGTGACCCTCGATCAGCTAATCGCCTCCACCGAGGGTTCAGTCGTGTACACCGCGGTGTCGGGCGACACATTGTACTCCATCGCCGCCAGGTTCGGGATCACAGTGGAAGAGATCATTGATCACAATGAATTGGACAGGCCCGAGCTGGTGGTGGGACAGATGCTGCTGATCCCAGTGGAACCCGTCGAGAAGCCCCGGGAGGAACCTGAAGAACCTCAGGAGGAAGAACCAGGGGAAGAGGAGGAACAGCAAGAACAGGATCCCGAAGTCGACCCTCCCGCGGCAGGCGAGGGTGGCGCCGGCGAGGAGGAGATCCCTCCCCCCGCCGACGCCGAGGCGAACTTCTGGAGTGTCCTCGGACGGATCATCACGGCAATATGGACAGGTCTGCGCAACCTGGTCTCGCGGCTGCTGTTCAGGTGAGGGCGGTGATCTTCCCCGCCGTTACACTGACTCCCTTCCCCCGCCGCTGAACCTTACCCGTCACCATGAGGGGAGGTACCCGGTCCGAGAAGATCAGGTGCCCGTATCTTTCATATGTGCGGGAAAACACGGTGACGTCGATCAATCCCGTCTCATCTTCTAAAGATAGAAACACCACCGTCCTCCCGCTCCGGGTGGGCGGGCGGTGGGGACGCACCAGGACTCCCGCAACCCGTACCGTCTGCCCCGCGGGTGCCGCCATCGCCTGCGCCGCCGTGAGCACTCCCCTTCTCCGCAGCTGCGGCCGCAGAAAGGAAATGATGTGCCCGCCCGCATCGATGCCCAGCACCTGGCGCTCCAGCCACACCTTCTCCGCCGGTGTGAAGTCGCGCACATCCTCCACCGGCCCCGGATCCCACCTCCCCCCACTCCAGCCGGGAGGGGGAAGACGCCACAACAGTGAGCGTCGGTTGGGTTCCAAGGAGGTGAAGGCACCGGAGAGTATGAGGCTTTCCGTTATATCGCGATCTATCCTCGTCGCCTCGAGATACCCGGCAAAAGAGGAAAAGGGACGACTGGACAGGATCCGCTCCAGGGATCTTTCATCCATCCCCCTGACCTGGCCCAGAGATATCCGGATGCCGCCCTCCTCGACGGTGAAGTCTCTCTCACTCCGGTTTATGTCCACCGGCAGGATGACGATGCCCCGGCGCCGGGCCTGGGTGCAAATGCTGTTCGGCGGGTAATACCCCATGGGCTGGTTGCTCAGCGTGGCGGCATAGAACTCAGCGGGGTGATGGCGCACCAGGTAGGCGGTCCTGTAGGCTGTGGTCCCAAAGGCGGCGGCGTGAGCCTCGCAGAACCCGTACGAGGCATAACCCTCCATGTAGGAAAATATGGTCTGGGCCACCTCCTCATCCAGCCCCCGCTCCCGCGCCTTCTCGACAAACAGCCTTCCCAACTGTTCCATCTCCTCCCCCCAGCGATTGTGACTCATCACCCAGCGCAGTCGATCCGCCTCTCCCGGGGTGAACCCGGCCACGGCCACTGCAATCTCAATCACCTGTTCCTGGAACAGCACCACCCCGAAGGTCTTCTTCAAGATGGGCTCCAGGGAGGGATGAATGTAGGTCACCGGTTCATCCCCCCGGCGACGGGCAATGAAGGGCTCCACCATGTCCCCCTTGACCGGCCCCGGTCGTATCAGGGCCACCGAACAGATCAGGTCCTCCAGTGAATCGGCTCCCAACCGGGCCTGCAGGGAACGCTGGGCGGAGCTCTCGAGTTGAAAGACCCCGATCGTCTCTCCCTTCTGTATCATGGAGAAGGTATCCCGATCATCAGACGGTATCCCGTCATAATCAAAGCCGGGATCCCGCGCACTTATAGTCTTTACCGCATCGTCAACGGCGGACAGGGTGCGCAGTGACAGAAGATCCAGTTTCAAAAGGCCCAGGTCCTCCACCCCGTCCCGGTCAAACTGGCATATCAACCGGCCCCCGGCCGATCTCTGCAGCGGAGTGATATCCTCCACGGGAGTATCGCAGATCACCAGCCCGCCGAGGTGAGTCCCTATGTGACGGGGGAAGTGCGCCACGGCCTCCACGGCATCAAACAGCTTCTCATACCTCTCCCACCTGTCCGGAAGATTCCGGAATTCCGGCAGCTCCCGCACCAGTCTGCGGCACTCAGAGGCGCTACTGCCCACGGGCAGGGTCTTGGCGAGAACGTCGAGGTCCCTCTCATCGTATTCCATGACTCTGCCCAGCTCCCTGACCGCGGAGCGCGCCCGGAAGGTATTGAAGGTGGCCACGGCGGCCACATGATCACTCCCGTACTTCTCATAAACATATTCGGTCACCTCATCGCGGCGTCTGGAGTCGAAATCTATGTCAATATCCGGCCTCTCGCCCCGTTCGGGACTCATGAACCGTTCAAACAGCAGATCTCTCTTTACCGCATCGACCTCGGTGATCCCCAGGCAGTAGGCGACGGCGGAATCAGCCGCCGATCCCCGCCCCGCGTGACGGATGCCCTTTTCCCGCGCAAAGCGGACCACGTCCTCCACCAGCAGAAAATATTCCGCGTATCCCAGCTGATCAATGATCTTCAGCTCGTGCTCCAGACGCTCTCGGACCCTGCCGGCAACCCGCCCGTACTTCCGCCGGGCTCCCTCGTATACCAGGTGCCGCAGATGTTCCCCCGCAGTCAGACCCCGGGGCAGTTCAACCGGGGGATGGCGGTGCTCACCGAGTACCAGGGCCGGTTCACAGGCCGCGGCAATCCGCCCGGTGTTTCTGGCCGCCTCGGGGAAGAGGCTAAAATAGCGCATCATTGTGTCAGATGTCTTGAGGTAATTCTCCGCATTCAGGGGGCGCTCCCGGCAGGCCTGACTCAGGGTGATTCCCTCTCGCACGCAGGTGAGAAGATCGTGAATCCGAAAATCCGCCTTCCGAGCATAGTGGACATTGTTGCTGCCCACCACCCCAATGTCCATCTCCTCTCCCAGCTCCCGCACCGCGCGATACAGGGCCCGGTCGCCCGGCAGGAAGGCGGGCTGTATTTCCAGGAAGAAACGATCCCCCAGCACTGCCCGGTAGAAGTCGGCCCTGCGTCGCGCCCGTGAGTACTCGCCCCGGAGAAGAAGAGAGGGAATCTCCCCCCGCCGGCACCCGGAAAGTGCGAAGAGTCCCCCGCCGAATTCCTCGATGAGGGCCGGGTCCAGCCGGGGGCGCTTCCGTTCACTGTCCAGGTGGCTCCGGCTCAGCAGGCGGCACAGATTGGCATATCCCCGGGGTCCATCCGCCAGGACGACGAGGTGATATCCCCCTTTCAGGGTCAGCTCCGCCCCCTGTATGGGCTTCACACCCCATCTCTGGGCCGCGCGGTGAAAATCCACCGCCCCACAGACATTGTCATGGTCGGTCAGGGCCAGCGCCTGCACTCCTCCCGCCGCCGCGGCCCTGACCAGATCCTCGACGCTGCTGCCGCCGTCGAGAAAGGAAAAGAAAGAGTGAGTGTGCAGGTGTGCAAATCCCATGGCGATCAATCGTAAACCCGGTACAGAACCCAGGTGTCCTCGCCCGAGGGATGATAAACCTCCAGCACCCCGCCCCTCTCAACGGCGAGGCGGTAAAAGGTCTTCTCCCTCTCTCCCAGCCACCAGCGGCCCACATCTCTCCAGACGTCGAGGACCTCCGCAACCCGCAGCTGCTTTCCCCGCAGTATGATTACCTCCGGGAGATCACCAGAGCGGCGGACCTCAATTCTCTCCTCCATCAGAAGTCCCATTCCCATCACCTTTCCCTCGCACCGGATCCCAAAGAGACAGCCGTTTCTCCCGGTAGCTGACGGGAAAATGCTCTCCCCAGAACAGGGTCCCCCCCGAATACTTGCGATTGAGATCCTCCAGAAGATCCAGTACATCCTCCCGCCGCCCCAAATTCCTCCGATCGAACAACCTCTCCTGCGTCGCCCTCTCCCGCACCAGCCCGGAGATCTCGGCCCTGATCCGGGTGGAATCGCCGGCCTCTTTCGCCATCTCTTCCCACAGGACGTCGAGGGCAGCATTCAACGAGAGCTGTCGACGCACCGGGCGGGAGAAACATCTCCGGCCCGACAGCCAGCGCCCATCATCCTTCAGAAGGCTCAATCCGAGGATGAGACCGCCGGAGCCGAGATCGGTAAGTCCCCGGGCCAGGTGGTGGGAAGCCCGGGTGAGAAGTTCTCTGACCACCTGTGGGGAAGACAATTCAACGCTCCGATCCCACACTACCCGCGGAGGGGGGTAGTCGGAGGCCACGGGGGTGGAATCCTCACCCCGGGCATTCCGGCTCACGATCCGTCCCCGGATCGCTCCGAAATGCCTCCCGAGCAGGTCTTCCCCGATTTCCGCCACCTCTCCGATCGTATTCAGGCCCAGCCTCTGCAGCCGGGCAATCACCTCCCCGGAGAGAGTCCACAGAAAGGAAACCGGCAGGTCCCGGAGAAAGGCCCCTTCCTCTCCCGGTTGAACCCTCAACAGGCGAGCCTCCATCTCCTCCCCGGGAAACAGCAGTTCTCCCGCGGATCTATCGTCTTGCAGTGCAAGTACGCACATCCGGGCGAGAAGTTTGTTGGGACCGTGACCAGCCAACAGGCGGTGCCCGCATCCCGGGGGAATGCCCCGCACCACAGAATGCAGTGCCGCCCTGGGATCCTCCCCCGGGGTCAGCTGCAAAAATACCCGGTCGGGAGCAGCCACCTCCACCTGGGGCGTGACCGCGTAGGCGAGACGGGGCAAAAGTTCCAGCTGAGGGCCGTAGCTGCTGGCATCCAGCTGCAGAACGAAAGATCCGATGACGGAGTTTTTCGCATGAGCCAGGGGCATCCCCCTCTTCACCGGGTGCTTCGCCGCCCGGGCGCAGAAGTCGACCACCCTGCCCTCGCTGACCACCAGCAGGGGTCTCTCCCTCAGGTCGGGACGCCGCTTCCTCTCCAGGCCCGCATATAGACCGTCCAGCTGGATGTATAGGACTCCCAGGAACCTCACCTCCAATCGAACATCTGTTCTATTATAATATTTCTCCGGACAGATCAAGTCAAGAATGTTGAGGCGGCAAATAGAGGAATGCGGCGCAATTGAAGAGTTTGCCAGCAGCTGCGATAATTGAAGGGACAAATCTGGAGGGTTGCCAGTGAAATCACCACCCGGTCAAACTATCAGAATAATCGTCTTCCTGCTCGTGATCATCTCGCTGCTGGCACTTCTCTACCGGGTGCGCACCGCCCTGCTCCCCTTCTTCCTGGCAGTCCTGCTTGCCTACATGCTCAATCCGATCGTGACCTTCTGCGAAAAGAGGGGGCTGAGCCGCGTACAGGCAATTGTCGCCACCTACGCCCTTCTAGGGGCCGTCACCGCATACGTCCTGCTGTACATAGTGCCCGGCATTCTCTCGCAGGCCCTGCGGCTGGCGGCAAACATTCCCTGGTACATAATCCGCATACAGCAACTCCTGGCCCAGTTGGAAACCCAGTACTCCCACATCATTCCCCCGGCAATCCTGCGAGAGACAGCCGGCAGGGCCGCGACCAGGGCACTGTTCAGCCTGCAGCAGCATCTCACCGAACTGGACCTGATCATATCCTGGGCCACCCTCATCTTCGGCAACCTGGTCAGCCTGCTCCTGGCTCCTCTTCTGGCCGCCTACCTGCTCAGGGATGGGAAGGAGCTGCGGCGCAAGCTCGACGGGCTGATCCCGGGAAAGTACCGGCAGAAATTGATCGCCGTCCTCGACGACATGAACGAGGTCCTGTCCGGGTTCTTGCACGGCTACCTCCTGGTATCGATCATCATTGGAGTGTTGGCCACCCTGATCCTCGCCCTTCTCGGAGTGCGGTTCTACCTGCTGCTGGGCCTGGTGGCCGGTCTGACCAATCTCATACCCTATTTCGGCCCCTTCATCGGGGCCATACCCGCGATGGCCGTGGCCAGTTTCACCTCTTGGAACCTCGTGCTTAAGGTGGCAGTGAGTTATATTGTACTGCAGCAGTTCGAAGGCATGGTCATATCGCCCCGGATCCTGGGCGGCAGGACGGGACTGCATCCCCTGGCAGTCGTCTTCGCCGTCATGGCGGGGGGAGCATTTCTGGGCCTCCCGGGTCTGCTGCTCGGGGTGCCGGTCGCAGCCGTGATCTGGGTGGTGGTCAAGCACCTGGTCTGATGACTTCGGAACTTTGAGACCGAAGCTACGTCTCAGTTTATTAAAGTCTCACCGGAAAGAGGGGAGAACCATGCGCAAACAAGTGGGCAGGTATTCGTTAGTACTGCTGCTCATTGTGTTGATGATAGCCGGCTGCAGCGCGGCAAGACAGGCCACAGAAAGCGCTGACTACGATGTTGCCGAACCGGCGTCGGCCCCGGACGAGGAGCAGGAGCGGCAGGAGATGTCCGCGGACGAGGCGGGCAGGGGCCTGAGCATCTCCGGACAGCTGGCGGCGGGCCGCGAACAAGATCAGAAAGTTATTCTCAATGCCAGCATCAGCCTGGAGGTGCCCTCCCCGGAGGAGTCCATGCAGACTGTGCTCGACCTGGTCAGGGAGCATCAGGGTTTCATCAGCAACGCCAACCAGTGGCAGGTGGGAGAGACCCGCACCAGGGTGGAAATCACCGCCCGCGTTCCCGCAGAGTACTTTGACGACGTCCGCTCCACCCTGCTGGACATGGGAGTAGTGACGCACAGCCGGGTGTGGAGCACCGATGTCACCGAGGAATACATCGACCTCAGCGCCCGTCTCGACAACCTCCGCAGCGAGGAAGAAGCTCTCCGTCGCATCCTCGAGCAGGCCTCGACGGTGGAAGACATGCTGGCGGTGCGCAAACACCTGACCGACGTGAGGGGACAAATCGAGTCCCTTCAGGGCCGCCTCCGCTACCTGGATGATCGCGTCGCGTATTCCACTTTCACCATCGAGATCCGACCCGAGACCCTGTCTGCGGCCGCCATCTCCGCCATGGGATTTCAGAACTTCGCCCCCCGCCTGAGCGCCGGCCTGATTCGCGGCATCAACCTGGTCCTCAATGTGACGGGCAACTTCATCATCGCCTTCGTCACGGCCCTGCCCTCACTCCTGGTGGCGGCCGTCCTGATATGGCTGCTGTTGTTGGGCATCCGCGCCCTGCGCTCCAGGAGGAAAGAGACGGAGGATTGAGTCCTCAACCGTCACTTGGAGGTGACTGCCGCCGCCTTTTCGGGGGAGGCGCATCTCCCGGACACCCGACGAGTCACCCCTGCCGCTGGCACTGCACGTCGAAGACTGTCCATATCATGCAGTGCCGGTGGCTCGCCCCATTCTCATAAGCGCCCCACCTGAGCCGGGTCGCTCTCGGCTGCAGAGCAGCTCCGTCCATCAATGTCATCAATTCCCTCCGGATCTGCGGATGACCCTCCGCCGCGGGAGAAAATGAAGTTTGAATTCGCGGCTGCGAAGAATGTACCATAGAGACGTGGAACCGGGTGGCTCATCCCGGTCGCGGCGACTGCGACCGGTCCCGTCGGGGCACCTGGTCCATCGACTGCTGCGCTCGTGAAGACCCCGGAAGCGCGGGGCGACAGAGAGGCACGGGTGCGCCCGTGCGACCTCACAACGTCCCGGAAGCGACCGGTGTCGGAGCCCGGGGGACTCACCGTGTTCCATCCGGAGGGGTGTGCTCTACCGGACGGATGATACCGAAGGAGGCTGACAAATGAATGAGGTAGAGAGGGCCCTGATTCACGCGCTTTTTGTCCACCTGCACCACAACATAGACAAGGCCATCGATTTCTCCATGTTCGAGAGACTGAATGAGCAGGTGGGCCAGACCTGGCCCGGGAGCCTACTCATCGGACCGGAAGGTGACGACGACGCTGCAGTGGTTCGGGTGCCGGATGACGGCAGCACACTGGTGGCGAAGATGGAAAGCCACTGCTCGCCCTGCGTGCCGCGGCCCTATGACGGGGCGGCGACCGGGGCCGGCGGGGCAATGCGGGACGTGGTTGCCATGGGCGCCCGCCCGCTGTTTCTTCTGGACTTCATCGGGACCAGGCCCCTGGAGCAGGAAGTCATCGTGGGACCGTGCGGATTTGACGGGACCTGCTCCTGCGGCCAGTGTGAGCACATGTCGAGCGGGGAGAGACTCAACCTTCTGATTGAGGGGGTCCGGGACATGTGCCGAGCCATGGATGTCTTCGTGGTGGGAGGCGGCCTGTCCACCTCCTTCAGCGACATCGTCCCCGCGGTGGTGGTGGCAGTGATAGGCCGCCTCGTCACCGAAGAGCCCCTGACCAAACCGGCGAAGAACGCGGGCGATCAGATCATCATCGTCGGCGAGACCGGAAGCGATGGAAATGACACCCTCTACCGGGCTGGTCTAGTGGACGAGATGCAGCCGGCGGAAGCCCTCTTCGAGGAAGAGAGAGTGACCATGGAGGCTTCCCTAACCGCAATGAAAACGGGCAAGATTAATGCCTGCTCCGATCTCGGAGCCGCCGGAATCGGCGCTGCGGTCTGCGAATCCGTGCGCCGGGGCGGACTCGGCGCCCGCGTGGATCTGTCGCTGGCCCCGACGAAGAAGGACAACCTCAGCCCCGAGGAGATTCTCATATGCGAGACACAGGGCCGGATGCTCTTCCAGGTCAATCCGGGCGATGTCGACGAGGTCATTGAAGCCGCCCGCTCCCAGGGCGCATCCGCCGCGGTGATCGGGGAAGTGACCTCCTCCGATGAGGCGGTCTTCGTCTTCGGGGGGCAGGCTGTGGCGCGCATACCAAACCAGCCGGATCCGAAGATACTCGAGAGCCTGCACTGAGAGCTGAGGGCCATCCGGTTCGGGGGACTCTCATGACGGGGAGGAGGAACCAGATGCAGTATGGCGGACAGTCGTCAATCGCCCCCCTGAGGAGGGCACTGCTGGTCAGACCCGGCTGGGAACCGGGACCCGGTGAACGCTGGTGGGACAGCTGGGGCTATGAATGGGAACCTGATCTCGAGGCCGCGAGGCGGGAACACAACCAGCTGGCCCAGGTGCTGACTGATTGGGGGGTCGACATCGTCTACCTGGAGGGGGACACCTCCGGGCTGTGTGATGCGGTCTTCGCCTATGACCAGGCTCTCATTACCGACGAGGGGGCCATAATACTGAGATCGGGCAAGGCCTCCCGGGAGGGCGAGAGCCAGCTGATGGAGCAGAACCTGGGTCGTCTGGGAATCAGGATCCTGCATCGCATGGAGCCTCCGACCACCGCGGACGGGGGAGATTTCCTGTGGCTGCGGGATGACCTGCTGCTGGTCGGCAGATCCTACAGGACCAACGCGGGGCGGGATCCCGAGTTTCTGCAGCTGATGAACAGTCTGGGAGTAAAGATCGTCTCGTGTCCCGTCCCCCACTGGACGGGACCGGCTGAGGTCATGCACCTGGCCTCCTTCATCAGCCTGGTGGACGAAGACCTGGCCGTGGTCCACCGCAGGATCATGGCGGTGGAAACTGCAGAGCTGTTGCAGGAGCACGGAATCCAGTTCATCGATGTCAGCGACGAGGAATTCGACTCCGGTCTCGGTGCCAATGTCCTCGCAGTCGCGCCGAGAAGATGCCTGATGCTGGCCGATTATCCGCGGGTGCGGCGGGAACTTGAGGAAGCTGGCGCCGAGGTCCGCACCTTCCGCGCACCACAGCTGTCCCACTGCATGAAGGGTGGAGCCACCTGCATGACTCTCCCGCTGCTGAGGGACGGATGACCATCGGCAGGAGGAAGGGGTCCGCCGGGCGTTGCAGATTGCCGGGGGGATGGAATCACCATCCCCCCAGTGAACTCGACTGCAAACCGGCAGGCCACGGAGGCGATTGCCAGTATGTGCCTGGTTGTTCGATTGAGGTGTTTCCAGAAGGTGTAGCGCTCGTATCCAGAACATCTGCCGGCGTGATGGGTGAGATGGTCCTCACCGTGAAAAGCACCGCGGCTGAACGAATTCGGATTGACTCTGGCTTGCTGCGGTATGAGGATAGAAGATACCACCTGGAGGAACAAGAGATCTCGCTCTTTTCGCGCTTCCGTTGTGCCGGGCTTCCGGAAGGTGAGCTACCTCTGCCACAGGTCTTTTAGGTTTATCTGTAAATCTGCAAAACCCGGGGGGCTGACCACATCATCATCCATACCCCCAGCTACCCGGGAGTAGACACCGTCGACCAGAGCAAAACACTCCAGGGTTTTCTGCTCGGGGTGGACGAGCCAGTAGTGCTGAACTCCATTCGTTTGATATGTCTCCAGCTTTTCCAGCCGGTCTCTCCGTTGGCTGAACGGTGAGATTATCTCGATGACCAGCTCGGGCGTTCC
>JAWOBW010000259.1:0-5894 GCA_046484105.1 Bacillota bacterium | reverse complement strand
TCATTGTTGGGCTTGCCGGTGGTCGTCCGCGGATCTGTTGTGAGGGGCGAAGTGCCAAAGACCCGGGGTAGTCCTGAGCCCGATGTTCCATTAGCAGCCCCGTCACGGAGCTTGAGCGTTCGACTCTTCGTGGGTTGTCGATCTCAGAATAAGGTATAGTTAGCCTTGAGGGAGTAGATCAGTCCGTGACCAGCAGTAGGGTGCTGGATTCGTCTCGTGTCAGAGCTTCGAAATAGCGGTGCAGGACCGGGTGATCCATCGGACAGAACACATCCGCCATATTCCCCAGGTGACATTTGCTCCCGGTTGTCATCTCCGTCACTGTACTGGCCTGCATCTTGGTGGGAACGAGGTTCAGGATGCCCCTGCTCGACGGATAGGTACTGAAGGCCGCTGTCGCACAAGTCGATGCGGTTACTGTAGCGAAGAGCCCCTGACACAGTGGCCATGGCCGTCGTCACCAATTCCATGGAGGTGCAAGATAATGTCAGATCATTCTGGACCTTTGCCAGTGGAAGACCTGTTTGCCCTGCACCGGTTTGATGATGCCCAGGTATCGCCCGATGGTGGTTATGTCGCCTTCATACGAGCTGACTACGCCAAAACAGACAACAATGCTCATCCTGCCTCCGAGATCTGGCTGGTGTCCACAGTCGGCGGTGATGAACGTCCCATTACCCTTGGATCCGGCAGCTGCCGCCTGCCTCGTTGGTCTCCCCGCTCCAACACTGCCCCAACTGAGAGATCTGTGTTGTCTAGCGACCTGGCGTTCGTCAGTGATCGACGGGACCCGGAGAAGGGCGTTCATCTACCGTACGTTCTTCGGTCCGCGGGAGGCGAGGGCCAGCCCGTCGCCGGGGTCACGGGCAGCGTGGTCGATATGGCGTGGCTGCCCGACGGCCGACACCTGCTGCTGCTCGTCACCGACCCAGAAACCGAGGAAGAGAAGAGCAGAGGAGAGGATGGGAACGACCGCATCCTCTTTGAGGAGGAGACGAAGTATCAGAGACTGTGGTTGGCGGACACGGAATCGGACAGGGCGACTGTGATCAGTCCCTCGGACATGCATATCTGGGAGTTTGATCTCTCCCACGATGGGCAGCAGGTGGTCGCCCTGGTCACAGACGAGCCCCATGCCTGGTGTTGGTATGATGCGGAGCTGGTAGTGCTGGATCTGCCTGGAGAGGTCGAACATGAACGTGATCTCGCGGTCAGACCACTTTACCGCCTCCCAGCGAACATACAGATGGCCCGGCCCACCTGGTCCCCCAATGGAGACAGTGTGGCGTTTCTGACATGTACCTGCAGTGACCCTGGTCTCGTCACGGGAGATGTCTGGCTGGCAAGGACGGATGGGGCGGAGCCACCGCTGAAGCTGACCCCGCGACGACCAATCAGCGTCAACTGGATCGAGTGGATCTCAGCAAACGTTCTTCTGGCTATGGGATATGAGGAGGGGCGCCTGGCCCTCGCACGAATAGTGATGCAGGGAGGGGAAGCCTCCTATCAACCGCTCTGGAATGCGGAGCGCGGCTCCTCAGGATACCGGGCAGGCTTCTCGCTGGCGGATTCGAAGGGCACCCTCGCAATGACACAGGAAAACGACACCGAGGCGGCCGAGATCTGGGTGGGTACCATCGGGGATGCGACTTCGGCCACACACCTCGACTGGAAATGCCTGACCTCCCTCAATTCCCACACTGCCGACTGGCCCCTCGGCGAGACTGAGACCATCTACTGGCGGGCTCCCGACGGGCTCCGTATACAGGGACTCCTGGTGAAACCCGTTGGGTACACCGAAGGAACCCGATACCCCCTGGTGGTGCACATTCACGGCGGCCCGACTATCCTGTATACCCATCGTTTCTACGCGGCGCCGGACTCGTGGGCGCAGCTGCTGGCGAGCCGCGGTTTTGCCGTGCTGATGCCGAATCCGCGGGGCAGCGCGGGCTGGGGAACGGAGTTCTCCAGTGCGAATGTGGGCGTTCTGGGCGAGGGAGACTTTGCCGACATCATGGCGGGTGTCGACCACTGCATTGCCAGCGGAATCGCAGATCCGGATCGGCTGGGCGTGGGCGGTGCCAGCTTCGGTGGATACATGACTGCCTGGACGATCACCCAGACTGACCGTTTCAGGGCGGCCTTAATGTCAGCGGGCATTGTCAACGTCCTTAGCTACTACGGTACCAGCGACCGACCGAACTACGCGTCCCAGTTCCACGCCGCCGATGCCTACACGAGAGATGTGTTTCGCAAGTACTCGCCCATAACATACGCAAACCAGGTTAACACGCCCACACTGATCATCCACGGGGAAAGGGACGAGTGCTGCAACGTGGGGCAGGCCATGGAACTGCACCGGGCCCTTCGGGATCGCGTTCCCGTTCGTCTGGTGATTTACCCGCGGGAGGGCCACAGGGTTTCAGAGAGGAATCACATGGAGGATGTCCTGTGCAGAATGATTGACTGGTTCGAGAGGTACCTCACACACTGACAGCAGAGATGGTATCGACGACACCATTGTGCGATAAGCGGTCGCACAATGGTGTTCGTCTGTTGCATCATGGGGATCAGTGCAGACGGGATGATTCATCTCTGCTCCGCCTGATGGGTACCACGCGACGGCAGATGGGGATCTCGACATACTGATCATGCCCGGGTCACGAAGGTGGCAGAGCTCTTGGTTCTCAGCTAAACTTCCCTGGTGGTGGTGACACTGCATCGTGCTCACCTCACCAGGGTGCTGCAGTGCCTCATCTTGCCCCCACAGTGCGCCTCCATTATGCCTCAAGCCGGAGATGTCCGGCTCCTACCGTCTTGCCATCAGAGAAATCGGCCTGGTGTGTACGTAGTGCGTTCATTGGGGAGGGGGTGGCAACACGTGGCAATCCACCGGCGTTTTCTGATCAGGGGCCATTGCCGGGCGAACGATCGAATGCCATTTCAATGCTGTCCTGCAATATTACGCGTCCGTTATCAATGACATTGATATGCTTATTAAGAATATTAAGATATCGCTTGACCTTCTCCACCTCCGGTGATATATTGAGCAGGAAATGATGATCATTAATGAGCAGGTTATGCGTCCTGGAGGAGGGCATGATGATATCTAAGTACTTCTTCAATAAAGACTTCTTTCTTCTCTGGCTGGGACGATCTGTTTCACAGATGGGGGATGGTGCGGGTTTCATCGCAGTCATGTGGTGGGTTCAGGAAGAAACCGGGTCAGCTCTTGCCCTCGGCACCCTGGCCATGTCTCAGGGGCTCGTCGCCGTATGCCTGGGACCGCTGGCTGGGGTCATCGCTGACCGTCTGGATCGGAAGAAGATCATCATCGCCACTGACGTGGTGCGTGGGCTCATTTACTGCTCACTCGGTTATCTGGCCCTGACCGGATCCCTCACCCTACTTCTACTGATCGTGCTTTCGTGTCTGTCAGTTGCATGCAGCCAGTTCTTTTTCTCGGCAGTATCCGCGGCGGTACCGTTGATTGTCCCCGCAGATGGGCTTGAGAAGGCGAATGCCCTCGGCGGAATCACCGCGCAGATGGTCAGAATTGCCGGCTACGCGGCAGGGGGGATCTTCGTGGCGTTTTTTGGGATCCCGGTCCTCCTGATGCTCAACGGGTTGTCCTTCCTTCTGTCCGCTTTGTCGGAGGCCTTCATCAGCATTCCCAGTGTGCTTGAGCGGACAGAGACCCTGCGAGTCCAGATGCTCCTGTCCGATTTGAAGGATGCTATCTCATACATCATGCGCAATGCAGTTCTGGTGAAGGTCATCTTGGTGGCCATGGTGCTCAATGTTTTCTGTGCTCCCCTTAATATTCTCCTGCCCAAGTTTGTCAGTGACTTCATGGGGGCGGACAGTGCCGTGTATGGCTACCTGCTCAGCGCCATGATGGCGGGCGGGCTGATAGGCAATCTGGTCCTGTCCACAACTGAACTGGTGCAGCGGAACACCTGGATCGTGAAGTGGGGGGTTTCCATCGAGTCTCTCGTTCTCGCATTGCTCCCCGTCATGCCGGTGCATATGTGGTCACTGCACATCGGCATCTTCCTCGCATTTGGCTGCCTCAACGGCATGATCAATGTCTATCTTCAGACCCTGATCCAGAGAATGACACGTCCTGACTACATGGGAAAGGTGTTCGGTCTTCTGGGCACCGGCACGGGTGCCCTGCAGCCCCTCGGCCAGGGTCTCACAGGCGCGGCCTCAGTGCTGTTCAGCATGCCTACCATCTTCTTTGCCTGTTTCGCGGGATGGGCCGCGACGGGACTCTGGTTCGCCCTCATCCCAGGATTGGACACATTCCTGCAGGGAGGCGCCCGGATGCCCGAAGCGGCAATGGAGGGCGCGGGTTCTGACGGATAGCGCCGCCCGGCCCGGTCAGCTGTGGGGGGCAACTACCCGGTCCAGGTACTGGTACTAGTCAGACGAAGGTTTTGCCTCATGTCGGACGGCGAGGAGTCAGCAGGTTCTCCTGAGAACGTCAGTTCTCCGCATTATGGCTTATCGGGGGGACTGCCCGGCGTTGACGAACCGGTGAGGGGACAGTGCTGAACCATATCTCTCTTTCAGACGTTCCTTCGCGAGTGTCAGGGCGGTTTCGCTCTGGTCTATGGCTATCCATCGCCTGCCCATCTCCTCCGCCACCACGGCAGTCGTTCCGCTTCCGCAGAAGGGGTCCATCACCACGTCCCCACGATTACTGCTGGCGGCAACGATCCGTCGCAGCAGCGCCTCCGGCTTCTGTGTGGGGTATCCGGTCTTCTCCGCCGAGAAGCTCATGATCATGATGGAATTGAGAGAATCAGCCGGTTGACAGTTCCAGGTGTCCTCCATGGGAATGCCCCTGCCCTCTGGTGTTGAGCCGTCTCGCCTGGTGTATCCCGGCGGGTAGGGGAGGTATTCCTTGTTGAAGGTGAACTCCGCGGAGCGGCTGTAGAAGAGGATTATGTCGTGGTTGCGGATCCAGTTCCTGGCCTGGCTCTTGTAACCGGAGATCCAGCCAATTCGCCACACGATCTCTCTCTGGAAGTGCTGGGAACCGAATATGGCGTCCAGGATCAGCTTGAGATAGTGACTCCCGGTCGGATCGCAGTGCAGGTACAGGCTGCCGGTGGGTTTGAGTACCCGGTGCATCTCCCTCAGTCGGACCCCCATCATCACCAGATAGGCCATCATGTCTCCCGGGCCTAGCATCTGCTTGAGGGCGGCCATCAGCCGCGCAAGGTCGTGTGGTCCGTCTTCGGTGATGCTTTCGAGTGCTCTTTCGGCTTCGGGGTTCCAGCCCCAGACGTCGTCAAAGGCGACGCTTCTGTCCGCGCTGGCCTGGGCGCTGCCGGTGAGGTTGTAGGTGGCGCGGGAGTTGAACGGTGGGTCCAGGTAGATGAGGCCCACTGACTGGTCCTCAATGCACTCTCGCATGATGGGCAGGTTGTCGCCGAGGTAGATCCGGTTCACGGGGGAGTCGGGCACTGTGATACCTCGCTATCCCCGTTAGCTGAGGTGGCGGGAAGATGAGGGGTGTGTTCATACTCGATGTGAGCGGCGATCCGCTCTGCCATCTCGGCGTCGAAAACCTCCCCGACTAGGTACAGGGCCAGGTCGATGCCGGATGAGACCCCGGCGGCGCAGATCACATTCCCCGTCCTGGTCAATCTCGCGCGGGTCACCTGGATGTCCCGGTATTGGGCCAGCTCCTCGAGGGCTGACCGATGCGTGGTTGCCACCCGGGTGTCGAGAAGGCCGGCCTCGGCGAGGATGAACGTGCCCGTGCAGACCGAGGCCAGGTAGTGAAGTCGCGGGTACTGGGTCCGGATGAAGTTCAGGGTTCGCTCGTCCCGCTGCTGTTGGCGTCGACCCGAACCTCCCGGGACTAGTAGTACGTCCAG
>JAWOBW010000250.1:0-9151 GCA_046484105.1 Bacillota bacterium | reverse complement strand
CTGGAACCTTCCACCCCGGGCTGCCGTAATGGACAGAGGGGACTTCTGGTGAGGGGAAACGTGAACATGAACGACGTATTGTCAGTGAGGGGGTTGACCCGAACCTACGGCGACACGGTGGCCCTCAGCGATGCCAGCTTCGCCGTGGGCCAGGGGGAGATACTGGGTGTACTGGGACCAAACGGAGCGGGCAAGACCACCTCCATTCGCATAATCATGGGCATCATCTCCGCGGACTCGGGTGAGGTCATCTTCAACTTCGAGGGACCGGTGACCAGCAGCAAGGAGCGCATCGGTTATCTGCCCGAGGAGAGGGGGCTGTATGAGGACGCGGGGGTGCTGCAGAACCTGGTGTACTTCGCCCGCCTGAAGGGTATGGAAACTGGCAGGGCCCGGCAGTCCGCCCTGGAGTGGCTCGAGAAACTCGATCTGGCCGGCTGGGCGCAGAGGAAGCTGGAGCAGCTGTCAAAGGGAATGCAGCAGAAGGTCCAGTTCATCGCCAGCGTGCTGCACGAACCCGATCTTCTGGTCCTGGATGAGCCCTTCTCCGGGCTCGATCCCATAAACCAGGACCTGTTCAAGGAGATCATCCGCGACCTGCAGGGGCAGGGTATGGCCATCCTCCTGTCCGCCCACCAGATGGGGATGGTGGAGGAACTGTGCGATCGCATCTTCATGGTCAACGGCGGCAGACGGGTTCTGTATGGGGATCTGCAGCAGATAAAGCAGGAGCACCCGGAGAACATCATCGAGCTGCGCTTCCGGCGCGAGGATGATGCGACCTCGCTGGGATCGTTGGCGGGAAGCACTGTGATCCGCAGTGAACCCGGGCACCTCGTCCTGCGCCACCGCGGCGCATCCAGCATCAACGACCTGATGGAGTTCATATCCTCGCGCGTGTCGGTGGAGGAGATATCCATCAGGAAACCTCCGCTGCACGACATCTTTGTTGAGACCGTGAGGAGACGGGGTGACACCATTGAAGATCCCGCCTTTATCTAATGCCGCCAAAGTGGCCTCATGGGAGTTCTGGAAGAGTGTCCGAACCCCCACCTTCCTGATCCTGACCTTCCTCATCCCCGTGCTGATGGTGGTGATCGGCGGCGCCGGCGTGTGGATGGCGCAGCGCGCCGAATCTGAGGGCATGACCCTGGCGGTGCAGGACTTCACGGATGATTTCTACGAGCATCTCAGCCGTCATGTCATGGGCACCCCGCTTACCCTGGTCAGGCACCAGGGCGGTCGGGAGGACCTGGAGACAGATCTGCTCGAGGGGGAGTATACGGCCTTCATCGTGGTCGATGAAGAGATCCTGATGGATGGACGGGTCCCGCTTTACGTGGACGATATCCGCGACGTCGCCACCGCCACGTTGAGGGCCCCATTGACGGGAGCGGTTACGTCGTATCGACTCGAGAGATTCGGCCTGGACGCCGGGCAGATTGCGGCCGCGACCTCGGTGGTTTCCCTGGACGTTCGCACCATGGACGGCGAGGAGGAACACTTCTCGGCCTTCGTCATGCCCGTGGTCGTGGCCATGGCCCTCATCTTCTCCTCGATATTCTCCGGCCAGATTCTCATGTACGGGGTCATCAAGGAGAAACGCAACCGGGTGGTGGAGATACTGCTCTCGTCCCTGTCGGCCCCTGAACTGCTCTGGGGGAAGGTCATGGGATTTGGTCTTCTGGGCCTCGTTCAGATTGCCCTGTGGGCAGCAACGGCCGTCGTGGTGATGGGTCGTTTCACCAATCTGGGGGGGCTTTCCCTGCAGCCGGGGCAGGCAGTCATATACCTGCTCTACTTCCTGCTGGGTTATCTGCTGTTGTCCTCACTGTTTGCCGCCATGGGTGCCACCATGAAGGACGCTGAGGGCGGCAGCCAGGCCCAGGGGTTGGTGGTGATGATCCCCCTGGCCCCGGTGTTCTTCTCCTCCCTGATTATCATGCAGCCCAACTCGCTGTGGGTCAGGATTCTGAGCCACGTTCCGCCCTTCAATATCACGACGGTACTTCTGCGCATGGCCGGAACCACCCTGCCCTCCTGGGAGATAGCCACAACGCTCGTTGCACTGCTGCTGTCGTCTCTGCTGTTCATGCGGCTGGGGGCCCGCATCTTTGCCGGGGGGCTGCTGGAGTTTGACCGCACGGTGAGGATCAGGGATCTCAAACGCATGCTGTCGCGTTCGTGATTCCCCGATGTCTGCGTGGGGCCCGCCACCGGTTCTTCGCCCGGAGTGGGCCCTGCCGGAGGATGTGCTCACGGGGAGGGACGCGTCCGATACGACAGCACCAGGGCGTGGCCTGATATCAACAGCAGGGGGATGTGCAGTATTCCCATCCACCAGAGAAGCGCACGTTCGAGACCGAAGTTGACCAGCAGGTTGTACAGGCCGATGATGACGCCCGCCAGGGCGGTCACTCTCATGGTCACGATGTTCACCCGGGGGTGAAACAGTATCAGCGGGGTCAGAAAGACCGGCGTCATCATGCAGAAGGTCAACCCCGAGCCCGAGGTGAAAAGACACAGGGGATTGAAGTGGGGCTCGAGGGTCGCCGGATCGACGGGATTACCAGAACGCCAGCATTGCCAGCGGCACCATCCAGTAGTGCCAGAGAGGCCGCGACTGCCGCCGGGTGGAGTCATTTCTGCTGATGACGGCTTCCCACAGCCAGAAGGCGGCCACAAACAGTAGCATGACCAGGTTCAACGTAAGTATGGCGAAACCGTATTCGGCGGTGACGGAGATGCTCTGCAGTACGGCGAAGAGTATGTAGGACAGGGCCGCGTAGGTGCTGAGGCGGCTGCTGGTGCCGCCGGGAGACAGGATCGCCCCAGCAGAACGATGGGGATCAGCTGAAACACAACATATGCGGAGCGCGGCAATGAGTAGACGAGGGCATTGGTCAGAATCTGGCCGTACAGATCACCTATCTCCGTCAACGCGAAGCCCTTCGAGGTATACGGCGGCAGCAACACCTGGCCGGCGAACAGGGCGAAAAACCACCATCGTCTCGTGATTCTCTTCCATCGGTTGTACCTGTCATCTGCCCTCACTTTCCATTCACCCTCCAATTGTGTCAGGGATCTCCGCAGGTCATATTGGCCACTGGCGGGCGGGAGTCCTCCTCCGGGCGCCCGCGATTCTCAGGGCAGCTGCTGAGCTCTGTCCAGCTTCAGCTGTGGGAGTAGCTTCCTTCTGATATAATCTGCAGAGAGAAACGACCGACGGGGTGATACTGTGTCCACAGCGCTATCCAACCGGACCATGCAGGAGAAGTTCAGCGACGTCGTCAGGAGGGCGGCGCGGACCCTGGTCTCAGAGGGACTGCTGCCGGGGGAATCCCTCGACAGGACGCTCACCGTGGAGAAGCCGCGAGATCCGGAGCACGGCGACCTGGCCACCAACGCCGCTCTGGTACTGGCCGGAGATGCCCGATGCGCCCCGAGACAGCTGGCGGAGCATTTTTCGCGCGTCATGAGACCCGACATTGAAAGCGACGCGCATTTCTGCTCCCTAGAGATCGCCGGTCCCGGGTTCATCAATCTGCGTCTCAGTGACCAGTACCTGCAGGAGCTTCTGAGGGCGATACTCGAGACCGAATCGTACGGCGTGTGGCAGAGGGGTGGGGGACGCCGGGTCCTGGTGGAGTTCGTCAGCGCCAATCCCACCGGGCCCCTGGTGGTGGTTCAGGCCCGGTCCGCGGCCCTGGGTGACGTCATCGTCCGGCTTCTGCGGCGGATCGGCTACGACGCGCATAGCGAGTACTACGTCAATGATGCCGGAGGCCAGCTGCAGAAGCTGGGGCTTTCCATGGAGGCGCGGGTGCGGGAGTTGATGGGTGAGGAAGTCACTCTGCCCGAGGGTGCCTATCCCGGCGAATATGTCAGGGACCTGGCCGGGCTGTACCTGCAGGCGCGGGGTAGTGAGGAGATGTCGCGCGATGCCCTGGGACGCTTCGCGGCGGAGGAGCTGGTCAAGCAGCACCGAGAACTGCTGAGAAGATACGGGGTCGAGTTCGATCGCTGGTACCGCGAAAGCGAGGTGCGCGCCAGCGGCGGTCCCGAGAGGGTGCTTCGTCTGCTGCGGGAGAGGGGACACCTCTACGACTCGCAGGGCGCGGTGTGGCTCAGGAGCACCACCTTTGGCGACGACAAGGATCGCGTCCTGGTCAAAGGTGACGGATCCTATACGTACCTCCTTCCCGACCTGGCCTATCACCTGAACAAGCTGGAGAGGGGCTATGATTGGTTGATCGACATCCTGGGACCGGACCACCACGGCTACGTGGCCAGGATGCAGGCCGGTCTGTGCGCCCTCGGCTACCCGGAGGACGCCCTGTACGTGCTCATATCCCAGTGGGTGCGCCTGTTGAGCGGGGGGGAGGAGATGAGCATGTCCAAGCGGGCCGGGACCTTCGTATCCATGGAGGAACTGCTCGATGAGGTCGGTGCGGACGCCGCCCGATTCTTCTTCGTCATGCGCTCTCCCAGCTCACCTTTAGACTTCGATCTGGATCTGGCCAAGTCCCAGTCTGCGGAGAACCCGGTCTTTTACGCCCAATACGCTCACGCGCGAATCTCGGGGATAATGGACGAGGCGCGCAGGAGAGGAGTTGAGACCGATGCACCCCCAGAGCATCTCGATCTGTTGGAACACCCGCGGGAGCAGCAGCTCGTGCGTCTGCTGGGTGACTTTCCCGGGGAGGTGCTGCAGGCGGCGGAGGGCCTCGAACCCCAGCGCATAGCCTCCTATGTCCTCGACCTGGCCGCGGCCTTCCACATCTTCTACACTGAGTGCCGGATTCTGAATGCTGATGCCTGCATGACCCGGGCGAGGCTGAGTCTGGCCGGAGCCTGCCGGAAGGTGCTCGCCTCGGCCCTGGATCTTCTGGGTGTGGCAGCTCCAGACCAGATGTGATGTGGCAGCACCTGGTATGGCAAGGCCACTGGCAGTATGAGGGCGCAACCGCGAGCTATAAGGGAATGCGGTCCGGTCTACCGCGCAGGCCGATGTGTGCCGTCTGATCAGCGCGGCTGAGCCTCCTCACTCGTTTTTACGCGGCCGGGGCGATGCTGTATAGTCTATCCATGAGCTCTGGAGCCCGCGTTGGTCTGGGAGGTGAGGTCGAAAATGCGTTCGAGTGAAGGCAGAAAGCGATTCGCCGAGATGTCCCCGGTCAGGATTCTGACCATCCTCGGGGTGCTGCTTCTGCTGGGCGCCCTGCTTCTCCTTCTCGGGTCGGAGGCCCATGCCGACAGGAGAGCACCCTCGCCGGTTCTCCGGCCCGCACAATCTTCACCGATGAGTTCCGCTGAACCAGGCACCCCTCTCCCAGCCACCCCGCGACCCCCGGAGAAGGAAGGGCGTCTCCAGTGGGGAATACAGAACATAGCCTGAGCGTCTGCACTTGGGCGGCCCGCTGATGCAACTGTGCCGATCCGGCACAAAACTCGAGCTGGGGGTGATTATCGGGAGCGGGCCGGCAGTGCCCGCCGGCACTGTCAATTTCCCGAACCTACATGACTGAGAGACGCGTCCTGCAACCGGAAGACTTCCTTCGCTTCAGAGGTGTCGGCGAACCTCACATTTCGCCTGACGGCAGGAAACTGGTTTACTGCGTCGAGACGAGGGATTCGAAAGAGAACAGAAGATCCGTGAACCTGCACCTGATCGACCTACCTGGGGGAGAGTCCCGCCCGCTGACGGTGGGAGAGCACAGCAACACCGCACCGCGCTGGTCGCCCGACGGGCGACGCATCGCCTTTCTCTCAGACAGGTCGGGAGAGAACCAGATCTGGATCATGAATACTGAGGGCGGCGAGCCCTGGAGAGTGAAAACGCAGCAGACGCCTGCAGGACCGGTCGCCTGGTCCCCGGACGGTTCCGCCCTGGCCTTCACGGCGAGGGTCTTCGAGCCGGAGGGGGACTGGATCCCGTACGCGGGAGCCCCGGCGGACGATCGGAGGCGTGCGGTTCGGCAGGCGGAGGATGCAGATGAAGAGGTGGGTGATGTGCGGGTCATAACCCGCCTCCGGTACCGGTTCGACGGGACGGGCTTCTTCGGCGACCGGCAGAGTCACGTGTTCGTCGTCGCCGCCGTCGGTCCGGAGGACCCGCAACCCGAACCCCGCCTGCTGACGGAGGGTGATCATGATCACCTCGGTCCTCCCACCTGGAGTCCCGACGGGGGGATGCTGGCCTTCACCGCACTGCGGAGGCCGGATGCAGACAGGCTGCTGGCCATGGATCTGTGGGCGGTGGATGTGGTCACCGGGCGGATGATTCATCTGGTGAAGGGGATGGCAATGGCCGCCAATCCGCTGTGGTCCCCGGATGGCGACAGGATCGCCTTTTCCGGCCACGACGGCTCGCACGGTCGTTCGACGACCGGCGGGCTGTGGGTCGTCGACGTCGATCCCGAAGGCGGCCCCCGGGGGCGGGATGACGCCCGTCACCTGACCGCGCCGCTGGACAGGCCCCTGGGGGGAATATCCTCCGACGTCGCCTTCGCCTCGACCACCGCACCCTTCGAGTGGGCTCCGGACGGGTGCTCACTTCTCTTCCTGGTCGCAGACCGCGGTTCAGTCTACCTGTATCGCGCCGGCGCAGACGGCCGCTGTCCCGAACGAATTCTGGGAACCGATGATGGCGTGATCGGCGCGTTCAGCTGCGGCCCCGACGGCAGTCTGGCGTATCAGGCCGGCAGCTCCGACGCCCCCGACGAGCTGTGGCTGCGGACGGCAGACGGGGAGGTGCGACAGCTCACCTGGGAGAATCGGGAGATCATGGAGGAGGTGCGGGTCTGTTCCGCTGAGCGGTTCGACTACTGCAGCTGCGACGGAGAGTCGATTGAGGGCTTTCTGATCCGACCCCGGGGTTATGAGAAGGGAAAGACGTATCCGGCCGTCACCCTGATTCACGGAGGCCCGCACGGCGCGTACGGGCAGGCATTCATGTTCCAGGCCCAGATCCTCGCCTCCAACGGCACGGCAGTTTTGTATACCAACCCCAGGGGCAGCCAGACCTACGGACAGGAGTTTGCCTGCGCGGTGGTGGGGGATTGGGGCGGTGGCGACTACGGTGACATCATGGCCGGGGTTGACCGGATTGTCGGGGATGGAATTGCCGACGAGGATCGTCTGGGTGTGATGGGATGGAGCTATGGGGGGTTCATGAGCTCCTGGATTGTCACTCAGACCGACCGGTTCGCGGCCGCCGTCATAGGCGCCCCGGTTACGAACCGGCACAGCTTCTTCGGCACCAGCGACATCGGCTATGACTTCGGCGAGCACCAGTGTGGCGGCACTCCCTGGTCGGACCCTGAGAAGCTGTTGCAGCGATCCCCACTCGCACATGTGCAGCGGGTGCAGACACCTGTACTGCTCATGCACGGGGAGGGTGATCTCCGCTGCCCGGTCAGCCAGTCGGAGGAGTTCTACCTGGCACTGAAGTACCTGGGCAGAGAGGCGGTCATGGTTCGCTACCCGGACGAGTACCACGGTCTGCGACAACCAGAGCACGTGCGGGACAGGATGGCGCGAATACTGGCCTGGTTCGAGCACCATTTCGCGCGGTAGCGAGGGGGAGGGGCTCCCGGGTCCCTCCCTCGCAGAGGTCTGCCCCTCCGAGGTGCGGGGAGTGCCGGCGCATTCCTTGTGCTCACAGGGCAGTCAGCTGGCGCCGAGGCGGCGCCGACCGGAATCAGGGTGTACCGGAGAATGAAAACGGCCCGGGTGGTGCATCCTGACTGTGGGGTGGAAAGCTTGCTTGAAGGCCCGGCTGTCGTTTTCCGTGGGGTAGTATCGTTTCTGACGTTGTTGATAATGGCCCGCATCCTGGGCAAGACCCAGATCAGTCAGCTCACCTACTTCGAGTACATAGTGGGAATCACCGTGGGCTCGATCACCGCCTCGATGACGGTGGATTTGAATATCCGTCCGCTTTCCGGTTGGATCGGCCTGGCCACCTGGATCACCCTCGCCGCCGTACTGGAATACGTGACCATGAAGTGGCGCTGGGCGGCGAAGGTCCTCAAGGGGGAACCGACGGTGGTGGTGGCTGAGGGGCAGATCCTCGAGAACAACCTCCGGGTAATGCGCTACGAAATCGACGACATCCTCGGCCTGCTGCGCAACAAGGACGTCTTCGATGTCTCTGATGTCAAGATCGGCATCCTCGAGACCAACGGGGATCTGTCCATACAGAAATGGCCGAACCTGAGACCACTGACCCCTCAGGACATCGGCATGAGCAAGGCAGCCGAACAACTGGCGATGGAACTGATCTACGAGGGCGAGATCATGGAGCACAACCTGCACATGTTGCGGCTGGACCGGGACTGGCTGAAGGCCCAGCTGGATTCGAGGAATCTGGATATGGACGAGGTGGCCTTCGCCGCCCTTGACTCGAAGGGCAACCTGTACGTGGATCTGTATCGGGACCGTTTCACCATACCCGTGGACATCAGCGACTACCGGGGGCCGGGTTGAGTCATGCGCGGGGTGGAGCTCAGTTGGAGAAACTGGCTGCTGTACATCGGGGTCATCCTCGTCCTGGCCCTCTTCTACGTCTCATTGAGTACCGTGCCCTGGATGAAGCGACCCTTTGGGCCCCGAGAGGATGTCGAGGGATACCTCGACGACCTCATCCGGCTGGTTGACGAGGAGCAGTGGGACGAGGCGGGGGAGAATCTGCCGGACCTGGAGGAGGCGTGGGACCGGGTGATCGCCCGCCTGCAACTGGTCCTGGAGAGGGACGAGGTGAATCGCTTCACCGCCGGGCTAGTGAGGCTGAAGGTCGCGGTTGAGCAGAGAGATGCGACCAGGGCCCTGACCGAGCTGGCACAGATGCGACAGGTGTGGCAGGACATGGGGAGGTAGCTCGGGAAGCGAAATTGGCGATTGACGATTCCGAACCGCGCCAAATAGAATATACGTGGGCACCCGGTTCAGTTGCCTCCGCGCAGCTGGGCCTTTTGTTTTGCGGTCCGCGGTGTCTCCCGTCCCGAGATAGCGCTTCACTTTACTGGGATCGTTCGAAAGGAGGTTTGGATTCGTGGCCAAGTTCATCTTTGTGACGGGCGGCGTGGTTTCGGGCCTGGGAAAGGGCATCACCGCGGCCTCGCTGGGCCGCCTGTTGAAGAGCCGGGGA
>JAWOBW010000157.1:0-4615 GCA_046484105.1 Bacillota bacterium | reverse complement strand
TGATCCGATCCCGCTACCGGTTCGAGCGCATCCGGCTGCACATATGAACATCAACTGAACAGTCACGCCGTTCAGTCGTTCCAGCAGGTAGACGCAGGTCCCAGTGAACACCGGCTCTCGATACCGGGGAGGTTCCAGATGACCAGCCCAGACCTCAGACAGCGGCGATCGGCCCTGCTGCTGTCCGCAGTCCTCCTGCTGTCCGTCCCCCTGGCCTGCTCGGCCCAGGAGGGCACCTCGGTGGGAGATATCGCCCCCGAGATCGTCGGGGAAGATGTGGATGGCAACCCGATGAAGCTGAGCGACTACCGCGGCAAGGTGGTGATGATCGACTTCTGGGGCGACTGGTGAGGCCCCTGCCGGGCCATGTACCCGCACGAGCGGTCGCTCGTGGAAAAGTACCCGGACCGATTCATCATCGTGGGCATCAACAGCGACAGGTCACGTGAGAAGCTCCGTGAGGTGATGAAGGAGAACGACATCACCTGGCCCTCCTTCTACGACGGAGGCAGCACCAGGGGGCCGATCTCCAGAGCGTGGGGTATCTCTTACTGGCCCACGATCTTCCTGCTGGATGCTGAGGGGGTCATCCGGTACAAGGACATCCGCGGCGAGAAGCTTGAGAAGGCCATCGAGGAGCTGCTGGCGGAGATGCCGCCGGCCTAGATCGCCAGCCGGGCAGCCTGCACGTCCCAGGTGTCCACCATGAAGCCGTCCCGGTCGATCAGCAGCAGGTCCCAACCGTCTCGGACAGGCACAACGGTCACAGTGCGGGCATCACGCCAGGGATCCTCCAGGGAGGGGGCTTTGTCTGTCACGATCTCGAGGTCCAGCCTCGTCTCCTCGGCCTGGCACATCATGGTGATGAGCGTCGGTTCGTCATGGTGGCACCAGGGAGCCGGGATCCACTTGTCCAGAAAACCCCACCGCACCCGTACGTGGCCGTGGAGACGACCGTATTCATAGAGGGCATGGAGCGAGCACACATCCGCTTCCAGGTGCCGGAAGAGGGCTTCTTCGCGGCCTGAGCGAAGCAGCTCCTCCAGCTCGTCCGGCTCACTCAGGGGACGGTCGATCCCGCAGGAGCCCTGGACCAGGAGGGTGGGGGTGAGTCTGAGTGCGCGTCCCTGGCGGTTGAGCTGGATCGACTTCTGGGGCGGTTCGAGTTCGTGGAGCCGGCGGGTGCCGTGCGGGATGCCCAGCCCCCGCAGCATGCCGCGGATGCCCAGGCCCCCGAGGATCTCGAACGCGTCCAGCCGGGCCGCGAGCTCCTTGATCCCATCGCCCCGGAGACGGGTGATCCGACGACGGTTCACATCCAGGAGGACCGCGGCCTCCGGGGCCCCGGCGGGCACGCCGTGCAGGAGCACCCGGCGCATCCGGGCGAGTTCCTCCGCGTGGGCGAGCCGCTCCTCACGTTCCCGCCCCCAGATCGCGGCGTAGGTCTGCGGGTGGATGTAGTAATAGGGACCCGGATTGAGCATCTCGATCCGTTGCCGGATCGCTGCCCGTGCGGACCGTACGGCGTCGTGGGATCGGTCGAGGATCCACGCCCCGTCCTCCCGGACCTGGATCGGGGCATCCCGCCGCCAGTACTTCGCCGTATCCTCCCGGAGCCGGCTGGCCAAACAGTTCTCATCCAGATACGCGAGGACGTCCGAGGGCGTCATGGCACCGCCGTGCGCGTCCAGGACGCAGATCGCAGTACGCAGGGCCGACCAGCTCTTCGGGATGTTGGCCCGCCACGCACTCTTGAGGAACTGGGGCGTGAGGGGCACCTCCGGCGAGGGGAGAGGACCCAGGATGTCGGGCATCTGCGGGATCGGTGAGGGTTCCGGGGGACGCAGACCCATCCGGGAGACCCACTGGTCCGCCTCGTGATCGTGGGGATCCAGGGCGTAGAGATCGCCGTCCCGGTAGACGGGGGGCCTCCCGGGCCTGCACTTCTTCAGCGAGGCCAGGGCATCCCGGGCCGATGCGATGCCCGCCTCATGCAGGCGGTCGGCGGCCTCCTCCAGGGTGAGGGGGCGGCCCTTCTCCAGCAGGCAGGCGATGAGCAGGCCGTACCAGTTCGCCTCGGCGCTCTCGGCCGCCTTCTCCACGACGGGGACCTCGATCCCCAGGACCTCGCAGTAGGGGTTGTTCGTGCTCATTCGGGGTACTCCTGCTATAGCGATCCGGTGCTGCGCCGCATTCTACCATAACGTGCGCCCGGCAGGGAGCGGAAGATCTCCTGCACATAGTTCGAAGTGCACTTGAAGGTATTCGCGTCTTCCTGCAATTGCACCTTGCATTCTGTGCAGGTACCCGCTCCGGTGGCACTTCATGTGCAGACAGCTCTTGCCCTCCCCACTGCCAATCTGATACACTTGAAACGTTGTATACATCGTCAACAATCAACTGATCGGAGGGCCGATGGCGGGTACGACGCTGACGACACGCCTGCCGGAATGGCTGGAGGAGGAGATTCGCGAGGAGTTCGAACAGCGTGGCGAAGGCCCTTCTGAGGGGCTGCGTCGCGTTGTGCAGGAGTGGTGGATCCTCACGCGCCTGACGCTCATCGAAATCCGCGAGGGTGTCACCGGCCCCCGCCCAGCCCTCAAAGGGGGGCCCGAGGTCTGGGAGGTCATCCTTGTTCGCAGGTGGTATGAGAATGATCCGAAGGGCCTCAGGGACTACTTCGGCGGGTTGACTGAAGAACAGCTCCGACAGGCCCTGGCGTGCTACGAACTGTTCCCAGAGCCGGTTGACGAGCATCTGCGTGAGATCGATCGTCTTAATGAACTCCATGAGGCAGGTCTCCTCTGATGGCTGGTCCCGTCCGCCTGATGATCGACGAGAACATCCCGCTCGTTATCGCACAGGCTCTCAGAGACAATGGGATCGATGCCCTTCATGTAGAGGAGGCAGATCTCAAGGGCGAAGAGGATGTCCTGATTCTGCGCGTTGCAGCGATTCAACGCCGCATCGTCGTGACGCGGGATGTGAAGGACTATATCCGTCTGGCAGGACTATTTCGGGACACCGGACATGACCTGGAAGGGATTCTCCTTGTGGGGCACCGTATCCCGGCCGCCCCGCCGCGCATTCTCATCCAAGCCCTCCTGGAATGGACCCTCGCCGTTCAGGAGGAGCCTGATCGGCCGGGGTACGCGGTGCAATGGCTCCCATCTCCTTCGGCAGGCCCGAAGAGCGAGGGAAGGGTGCGAGAACGACCTCCACGTTATAGGCGTGCTCGGGAACGGATCAGTTCAGAGATTTCCTTTGAAGTGGCTTGATCGACTTGTTGCCAAGGCAAGAGACTGAAGGAAGCCAGGAGGGTCCTGAAGTGTGGAAGATCATTTTCCATGAAGAGGGTCGGATCTGATGTCCGGGGGGATCCGCCTGCTTCTGGACGAGCATATCCATGCATCCGCGGCACCTGCCCTGAGGGAGCGGGGAATCGACGCGATCCAACTATAGTCTCCTCGTTTCCGCTCTTGTGGCGGTGAGACGATAACAACATCCACTACGACCCCCCCGCGGTCCTGTCTCTTACGGAGTCAACAATGAAGCGCAAGCCCGATCTGGTCATGGCACTGGTGCTGGCGTTCGGCATCGGTGTCGTGGTGACTGGCTATGCCCAGGCGCTGGCAGCCGGCTGAATTCCTCCCGACGGAGTGGACATCATCACGACCTGAGCACCTGATGACGACGGCCGATGCGATTGCATCGGCCGTCGTCGTCTAGCGGGAGGGAGTCTCAGGGGCGTATCACGCGGGCATCACTGACGATGGCATCCAGCGGCACGTCCCACGGGGCATCCGGGAGGCGTTCGACCCGCTGACAGTCGTGGGCCAGACCGATCAGGCGAGGGCGTGGCCCGGGACGACGGGTGAAGGACAGGGTCCGGTCATAGAAGCCGCCGCCCATGCCCATGCGCTGTCCGCGGTCGTCGAAGCCGACCAGCGGAAGCAGTACCACATCCAGGGCCCAGGCCGGCGTGCGCCTTGCACGATGCGCCCCATGTCGGGTCTCGGGCTCCGGAATACCGAATCGGTTGGCCACCATGGGCGTTCCCGAATGGTAGTGCACGAACCATAGCCGGTTCCGGGAGAGTGGCGCGAGCACGGGCAGATAGACACGGGCACCACGGCGCTCGAGCCAGGGAATCAACGGTGTGGGATCGATCTCGCCATCATTGGGCAGATAGAGGGCCAGACGCTGTGCGCGCCGGATGTCGGGCAGCTGTCGCAAGTGGCGACACAGGCGTTGTGAGGCGATGATGCGGGCATCGGCGCTTAATGCGCGACGACGATGGCGCAAGTCGCGTCTCAACCGACGACGGGTATCGTCAGTCAGGGCGGCAGTATCCTGCATGTCGGTCATGTCGGATCAGGGTTCCCCAGAGTGCCGCTGTCGTTCTGGCCCTTGAACCCATTGGTTCAAGGTGGGTGGCCGCAGCCGAACCGTCAGGCTTTCCGACGCACGGACGTGCACACGGGTCCGGCTAGCAATTGGCCCCCTGGGTACTGCGCATAGGCTCGAGGGACGATAACGACTGGCAAACACCCCAGGGAACACAACCATCCTACCAGAGCCAATGTGTCCGTCCAACGCATTCTGCTGGGGCGAG